>JAHZHG010000300.1 GCA_019420425.1 Clostridiales bacterium | reverse complement strand
ATGGTTTGCCCGGAAGGAGTATGACGGGGAGAACCGGTGCTATCTGCATTTGTACGTGGAATTTCCTCCGGAGGAAGAGGGCAGGGTGGCGATAGACAGCGCAGTGCTAAAGGAGCACCTGAGCATCTATTTCCGCCATTATGATCAGGATTATAAGGATCTGCGCCGGCTGCTGGGAACGGATCCGCTGCAGGTTACCGTACTGCCGATGGGAAGTATACGGGCTTATGAAGAGAAAACCGGCAGGAAAATAAAACAGATTAACCCAGGCTGGCAGGACGTGGCAGAGCTGAACGCGCTGTGCGGGCGTGACAGGGAAAGAACAGGGGGTGTCGGCACATGACACTGAACAATTTGCTTTTCTCCCTGTTTCCTGCGATTGCGCTGTTTTCCCATTTGTTTTTGTTTCTGGCTCTGCTGACTGCACGGAAGAATAGGGTCATCTATTCCTTTATGGGACTCCTTACGGCGTTTATTCTCTGGACGGGCGGAGCGCTGTTTATGCGGCTGCAGCTGTTCCCGGGGGTGCTCTTCTGGTGGAAGGTATCCCTTACCGGTATCTTTCTGGTACCGTGCGGCTATTATCTGCTGTTCAGCGGTTATACCGGGCAAAAGGGCTATTTCCTGAAGCTGGTCTGGATTGTCCTGACGGTGATTATGATAGTGGCAAACCTGTTTGATGCTTTTATCTACGACCCTGCAGTTGTGGGGGACGGAGTCCGACAGGCCTTTCACTTTAAGAACCGGTGGACTGCCGTATTCCCCATCGTGTATGCGGTGTGTATACTAAGCAGTATCTGGTTCATGGTCAGGCGGGCCCAGAAGGGGGAGGCAGTTGGCGCCACGCATTTCCGTCCGCTGGCGCTCGGTGTTTTTCTTATGGCGGTGGGGATTATCGTCAACATGATCCCATCGCTCAGTACCTTGTCTACGGATTCCGTAGGCTGCGCCCTGAATGCTATCTGCATTTATTATGCGTTTTACAAGAAACGGATGTACGCCCTCAGCCAGATTGCCTCTAAAGGGCCGATATATCTGATTTCGGTTTTGCTGGCCACGGCGATGATTATTCCGGGATTTCCGCTTGTCGATCAGTTCATAGTGAAAAACCTGGGGAACTTTGCCGCGTATCATTCCGTGATCTGCACCGTATTTTTCTCTGTGCTGGCGATTCTGATTTTCTCCGCGCTGAACTGGCTTTATCAGGCCCTGTATGTGAAGGAGCAGATCCGCAGGGAGGATGCCCTGCGGGAGTTTTCCGCTTCGGTAAACCGGACGCTGAATCTGCAGGAGATTGTGGATATTTTCCTGGATTTTCTGCGTGATGCCGTTATGGCGGAGCAGATTTATATGTGTATTTACCGGGAGGAGGAACGGCGCTATGTGGCAGCCCCCGGCTCGGGCGCATTGAAAAAGAAGCTGTATTTAAACAGCGACAGTCCGCTGTGCAAAGCATTAATGCAGGGTAAAAGCGGTATTCTCTACGAAAGCTTCCGCAGGTCGGTCTATTACAAGGCCATGTGGGAGGAGGAAAAACGGCAGCTGAGGGAGGTTCATGCCAAATATATTCTGCCGATTTTCTGTGAAGACCAGATGGTGGGCTTTAGTATTTTTTCAGAGAAGAGAGGCGAGAAGGAGTATAAATACGAGGATCTTCAGTTTATGGAGTCCGTTGCGTCCATTGTATCCATTGCGATAAAGAATGCGAACCTGTACGAAACCATGCACTATGAGGCGCAGCTGGATTCGCTGACCGGCCTGTATAACCGCCGGTATTTTAACCAGAAGCTGGAGCAGGCGTTTGCGCGGGAAATTACCCATTCCATTTCCGTGCTGCTGCTGGATCTGGATGATTTTGGGCTGTACAATGAGCTGTATGGAAACGGCGAGGGCGACCAGGTTTTGCAGAAATTTGCGTCCATTATCACGATGGTGGTGGAGAGCAGGGGAACAGTGGCCAGGTACGGAGGAAATGAGTTTGCCGTGCTGCTTCCCTACAGTGACGCGGAGGCGGCCAGGGGCTATGCGCTGCGGATAAAGGACAATCTGGAAAAATATATCGATCATTCCCAGGATTCGGTAAAGCGCTTCCTGACATTTTCCGCGGGAATTGCCGCGTATCCTTCTGCGGTTGCAGGGGCGGATCAGCTGGTATCCTGCGCCAATCTGGCGGTGTATTCGGCCAAGAAAAAGGGAAAGAACCGGATTGAATGCTATTCCAGCGAGACAGCGCAGCATACGGACGGACACGGAGCGAAAAATACGGTGGATGAGTATATGTCCACGATCTATGCTTTGACGGCTGCGATTGACGCCAAGGATCACTATACCTTCAATCACTCCCAGTGCGTGGCTGCGTATGCTGCCGCCCTGGCGACAGAGGCAAATATGGATCCCAACTATGTGGAAATCATCCGTCAGGCAGGACTTTTGCATGACATCGGAAAAATCAGCATCCCGGATGCCATCCTGACAAAAACCGGAGCGCTGACGGATGAAGAGTTTAGGATTATGCGCCAGCACGTGGAGCGATCCATTTCCATGATCCGGCATCTGCCGTCCCTGGACTATGTCATTCCCCTGGTGCTGGGGCATCATGAGCGGTATGATGGAAAAGGCTACCCCAGGGGGATAGCGGGAGAGCAGATTCCTATCGGCGCCCGCTGCCTGGCAATCGTGGATTCCTTTGACGCAATGATTTCCAGGCGGTCTTATAAGTCGGCGATGTCCATAGAAGAAGCATTGCAGGAGATCGAGCGCAACCTGGGAACCCAGTTTGATCCCAGGCTGGGCCGGCTGTTCGTGGAAAAGGTGCGTGACGGCAGCATATCGGCTTCAAACGATTAAAGGCAGAATTGTCGGATATTCGGCAGTTCCGCCTTTTTGTGATTCCGGATAACTTTTTTTGAAAAAAGGCTTGACTTAAAGTGAACTTTAATCACTATAATAAAGTTACAAAATTGTTGGGAGAGAGGTAATAAACATGAACAAATTAACAGATGGCTACAAATTAAGCAACGGTGTTTCCATTCCCTGCATTGGATTCGGAACATTTCTGACCCCGGAGGACGAGGTTACCTTATCGGTAAAAGCGGCTCTGGAGGCAGGCTACCGCCACATTGATGCCGCCGCAATCTATGGAAATGAAAAGGGCGTCGGCAGGGCGATTAAGGAAAGCGGCGTTCCCCGTGAAGAGATTTTTGTGACCAGTAAGGTATGGAACACTGAGCGCGGATATGAAAAGACAAAAGCGGCGTTCCAGAAAACCCTGGATGATCTGGGGCTTACCTATCTGGATCTGTACCTGATCCACTGGCCGGCAAACCGGCGGCAGTTTGGCGATGGTGCGGCCGATTTGAACGCACAGACCTGGAGAGCGATGGAGGATCTGTATCTGGAGGGCAGGATCAAAGCCATTGGCGTCAGCAATTTCTGGCCCCATCATTTGGAAGCCCTGATGAAAACCGCAAGGATTATGCCTATGGTAGATCAGATTGAGTACCATCCGGGCTGGATGCAGGAGGCTGTGGTTTCCTACTGCGAGGCACACCATATCCTGGTGGAGGCGTGGAGCCCCCTGGGCAGAAGCGCGGTGCTGCAGCGTGAGGAGCTGAAGGAGATCGCCGAATCCCATGGAAAATCTGCCGCACAGGTCTGCATCCGCTGGGAGATGCAGCACGGTATCCTGCCTCTTCCGAAATCCGTAACCCCCAGCAGAATCGCCCAGAACGCAGACGTCTTTGACTTTGTGCTTTCTGAAGAGGAGATGAAGAAGAGCGATACGATTCATGACTGCGGCGTGCACTATGAGCTGCCGGATGAAGTAGATTTCTGATCAGAAAGGGAACAGGCGCCTTCGCATGGAAAAAAAGGATGAAACAGTCGAAGAGAAGAAGTATTATACGATCAGCGAAGCGGCAGGCCGGA
>JAHZHG010000030.1 GCA_019420425.1 Clostridiales bacterium | reverse complement strand
CCCTGGAATCATCCAGGTTATTTAATCCCATCCCCTGACAGGACAGCCACAGGGCGTATACCTGGTCGTAATCGTCTAATGTCATTTTCCGTATCTTCATAATTCCTTCCCTCCGTGCAGGCTGAACTATGCTGATTATATAAAATATCACCGTAAAAGGCAATAAAATACGACAAAAGGGGCTGCCCGACGGCAGCCCCTAAACCAGACCATATAGAATTATTGAACGATATACATCCGCGCCTCATAAGGCCGCAGCACATCCGTCTCTCCGCCTTCCGGATAATTGCCAAGCAGCAGTTCCAGGCGCCCTCCCTTTTCGGATACCGGATAAGAAACGGTAGCTTCATAAAAATTGCAGACAACCAGAATCTTCTGCTGCCCGTTGTCGCGGGTATAGGCGAACACGGACGCATTGTCCATATCCAGCATTTCGAAACGTCCGTCTGTCAGCACGGGCAGCTCCTTTCTCAGGCGGATCAGCCTTTGATAGTAGGTGAATATGGAGTTCCCGTCATCCACCTGCGCGGCGGCGTTGATCTCCTTATAATTGGGATTTACCTTCATCCACGGCGTGCCTGAAGTAAAGCCGCCGTTTTTCCGGTCATCCCACTGCATCGGCGTCCGTGCGTTGTCCCGCGCCTTTGCATAGGCAGACTCCATGATCTCTTCGTGGGAAAAGCCCTGCATACTCCGCTCGCGGTACATCCCCTGGGTCTCGATATCCGGATAGTCCTCCAGGTCAAACCTGACATTCGTCATTCCCAGCTCTTCTCCCTGATAAATATACGGCGTCCCCTGCATGCCGTGAAGCAGCGTCGCCAGCATTTTGGCTGATTCCGCGCGGTACGCCTTGTCATTTCCCCATCGGGATACAATCCTGGGCAGATCGTGGTTGTCCCAGAACAGGCTGTTCCAGCCTGTACCGTAAAGCCCGGTCTGCCATTTGTTCATTACTTCCTTGAATTTCCGGAAGGGCAGGGGCGCAAGATCCCACTTCGTTTTTCCCTCCCGCTGGTCAAGGCAGATATGTTCAAACTGGAACACCATGGAAAACTCTGACCCGTCCGGATTGCTGAACAGTCTGGCCGTCTCCGGGGTGGCGCTCCAGGTTTCCCCCACGGTAATCAGATTTTTCCCGCCGAACGTATGGCGGTTCAGCTCTCGGATGAACTCGTGGAGCCTGGGGCCTCCCGCCGTGATTTTTTTCCGCGGCACTTTTCCGATCATGTCGATTACATCCAGGCGGAAGCCGCCCAGGCCCTTTGCAATCCAGAAATTCACAATATCATAGATTTCCTGGCGGAGCCTTGGGCTTTCCCAGTTCAGATCCGGCTGCTTCACCGAAAACTGATGGAAATAATACTGCTTAACCTCCGGAACCCATTCCCACGCCGGGCCTCCGAACCCTGACCGCATGTCATTGGGCAACACGCCCTCCTCGCCGTCACACCAGACATAATAGTCATGGTATGGGTTATCCCTGCTCTTTTTCGCTTCGATGAACCAGGGGTGCTCATCGGAGGAATGGTTCAGGACAAGATCCAGGACAATACGGATGCGGCGCTTTTTGGCCTCCGCAATCAGCCGCTCCATATCCGCCATATCCCCAAACATCGGATCAATGGATCGGTAATCGGATATGTCGTACCCATTGTCATCCTGGGGCGAACGGTAAACGGGGCAGAGCCAGATACAGTCAATGCCCAGCTTCTCCAGATACGGCAGCCTGCTGATTATTCCCGGCAGGTCGCCGATGCCGTCTCCGTTGCTGTCCTGGAAGCTTTTGGGGTATATCTGATAGACAACCGACCGTTTCCACCAATCTTTTTCCGCCATATCCTGTACTCCTTATTCTCCGATTTAGTCTGTTTCTTTTACAATATGTACCTGCCACGCCTTATACTCCCCGCTCATCCGCGGTATCGGAATACCCGCATACATCAGCATATCGCCTCCGTATCTCTGCTCCGTTCCCTCTATCCGGTAAACGGCCGCTTCATCCAGTCCCTTAAGCCGCACATACTGCGTCGCCGGATTAAACTGCGCCGACAGCGTAACCACATTGAGCAGCGCCTCCGTTCCATCCTCTGCAGTGAACGCCCAGGCCGCATAGTCCAGATTCCGGAACGGATCTGTCAGTCTCCAGTACCGTCCGTTCTGGATCACCGGATAATACTTCCGATAATCCTGAATCTGCTGTCTTACCAGTGCCCGTTCCTCCGGCGTGATCAGCTTCAGATCCAGCTCATACCCAAACGTACCTGCCATGGCCACCACGCTGCGTGTGTGGATATCGGTTATCCTGCCGGTCTGATGATTCGGCACTGCCGAAACATGGGAGCCCACGGCAGATATGGGATAGCCAAAGGAGGTGCCATACTGGATTTTGATCCGCTCTATCGCATCCGTGTTGTCGCTGCACCAGATCTGAGGCGTGTAGTACAGCATTCCGGCATCAAATCTTCCGCCGCCTCCGGCACAGCCCTCAATTAGGATACCCGGAAATCTCTGCAGCATACGCTCCAGAAAATCATATACGCCGAGAACATAACGGTGAAGAATTGCCCCCTGATTCTGATCTTCCGCCCCATGGGAGTAGATGTCCGTCAAATGCCTGTTCATATCCATCTTGATATATTCCACATTTGCGTCTGCAACCACGGCAGCGATCTGCTCAAAAACGGCATCCACTACTTCTTTTCTGGAGAAGTCCAGCACCAGCTGGTTTCTCGCCCGGATGGGCGCTCTGCCCGGAATGGCAAACGCCCAGTCCGGATGCCGGCGGTAAAGGTCGCTGTCCTCGGAAACCATCTCCGGCTCAATCCAAAGGCCGAATTTCATGCCCAGCGCATTCACCCGCCCGGCAAGGGCTCTCAGGGTGCAGCCCAGCTTTTCTTCATTCACGGTCCAGTCGCCCAGTCCGGAATAGTCGTCGTCTCTTTTTCCAAACCATCCGTCGTCCAGTACCAGCATTTCCACGCCAAGCTCCGCTGCCTGCTCTGCAATTCCGAAGATTTTCTCCCCGTCAAAATCCATGTAGGCAGTCTCCCAGCTGTTGATCAGCACAGGCCTTGGCGCTGTCTGCCATGGGCCGCGGCACACATGCCGGCGGATAAGCCAGTGATACTGCTGGGAAAGTCCGGATAATCCGGAAGCACAGTAGCACATGGCCGCCTCCGGCGTATAGAACTCCTCCCCCGGCTCCAGCTTCCAGGAAAAGCATTCATCGGATAGCCCCAGCACTGCCCTTGTCTGTTGAAACTGGTCAATCCCTGCTTCTGCTTTGAAATTGCCGCTGTACAGCAGAGAAAATCCGTAGCATTCGCCGTTTTCTTCCCCGGCGGAATGCTCCGCAAGGATAAAGAACGGGTTCTGCTGATGGCTGGACGCCCCCCTGCGGCTCTGCAGGACACAGTCTGCATGCTGCAGCGGGCTGCGTTCCAGCTGGCGCTCCATCCCATGGCGGCCATGGAAATGGATCAGATCATAATCTCCATACAAAACGTCAAGGCTGCAGCTCGCCGCCTTCTCTATCCATACCGTACCGCTGCCTGTATTCCGGATCCTGGCTGCACGCGTGATCACATCGCTGTCCTCCAGGACGCCGTAGAGCAGCGTTACCTCCACACCGCCCGCACGGTCTGCAAGCACGACCTCCAGCGTCTCTGCCCCCTCGCGGGCATGCACGGCCGGAAGCCCGGGCAGCTCATATTTTCCCTTCACCACGCGTGCCGACTGATAGCGCAGATCACAGCTGCAGCTGCCGTCCCCATTCCGAATCCGCAGCGCCGTACTGCGGTAATCTCCGTTTCCATAGCAGGGATACTCCTGCGGCAGCACATCCAGGGAATACGTCCTGTCCTTGCCCGCTTCATACGGATTCCCGGAAAAGCCACGGTCATAAAAGGTCAGAAGATAACACAGGTCAGCCCCGCTGTGGGAAGTCAGCTTCTTTCCATAGTACAAATGAAGCAGGTGTCCAAACTTTCCCACCGCCAGCTGATACGTGCTGCCGGAAGTATGAAGCGTAAACCGCTTTCCCTGCTCATCCAAAATAATAGCCATCGTCTATTCCTCCTGGCGTACTTTCTTTGCCCAGATAAATCCATGCCCCGGAATCGCAAGCTCCTGCACATCCAGCCTGCGCCTGCCAAGCATATCCCGGTAAACGCCTCCCTGGGGAAGATGTACGGTTTTATCCATTTCACTGTAATTAAAGAAGCCCAGCATCTCTTCCTCATCCTTGCGGCGGGCGACGCAGAGTACCGAAATATCCCCCGCATCCTGTACCCACATGTCTGCGTCCGCATCAAACACCTTTTCCCGGCTGCGTACCTTCTCCAGCCGCTTCAGTGCGCTGAAAATCTTGCCCTGTACCGTAGACTCATCCGCACTTAACCCGGCAAGCTCCCAGTCAAACTTCCCCCGGTGGATATAACGGGAATCCACGCATTTTGCCGGATCGTTATGATACCCGTAATTGTTCACCTGGCCGATTTCATCCCCGCTGTACAGCATGGGGATTCCGGAGAGTGTCAGTATATACGCATGCAGCATGATGTCCATGCGGATGGCCCGTTCCATCTTTTCTTCGTTCTGCTCAAAGCCTGCGCTCTCCACTCCGCACATGGACGCAGTCGTTCCGCAGAATCTCGCATCTCCTGTCCGCAGATCCTCATTGTAAAGCTCTCCGCGGCTTTCGCTGTTGCCGTCATGGCCAAGAAAATACCGGTTCAGATACTGCTTGTGGGGCACCTCTTCCATTCCCCAGCTTTTCAGCGTCCCGTAGTCCAGTCCCCAGCCGATATCATCGTGGCAGCGCAGATAATTCAGGAAGGTATACTCCCTGGGCAGCGCGCTGATCGTGTCCATCTGCTTCTTCAAAAGCCGGATATCCCTGGTCGCCACCGTATTCCAGATCGTCGCCATCGTCGTGACGTTGTACAGCATATGGCACTCCGGCTTCTCCACCGTCCCAAAGTAGGGAACCACCTTTGCCGGCTCCATAACCACTTCTCCCAGCAGCGTCACGCTGGGGCAGACAATCTCACCGATCATGCGCATCATGCGGACAATCGTATGTACCTGCTTTAGGTTCCGGCAGCTTGTTCCCAGCTCCTTCCAAATATAGGGCACTGCATCGATGCGGATCACATCGATACCACGGTTTGCCAGATACAGGAAATTGTACATCATCTCATTGAACACACGGGGATTGCGGTAATTCAAATCCCACTGATACGGGTAAAACGTGGTCAGCACATAGTGTCCAATTTCCGGAAGGTAAGTAAAGTTGCCCGGCGCTGTCGTCGGAAATACCTCCGGAACCGTAGCCTCGTACTGAGCCGGTATATCATAGCTGTCATAAAAGAAATAGCGGCTCATATACTCGCTTTCCCCGTGCCGTGCACGAACCGCCCATTCATGATCCTCCGATGTATGATTCATCACAAAATCCATGCAGAGATTCATCCGTCTTTTATGGCATTCCTGGGAAAGCGCCGAGAGATCCTCCATTGTACCCAGATCCGGACGCACCCTGCGGAAATCTGCCACCGCATAGCCTCCGTCAGAGCGGCCTGCCGGCGAATCCAGAAACGGCATCAGGTGAATGCAGTTGACATTACAGGATTCCAGATATGGAAGCTTTTCTTTTAATTCCTGCAGATTTCCGGAAAAGTTGTCAATATAGAGCATCATGCCCAGCATGTCCTTTTTCCGGTACCACTGGGGATCCTTTTCCCGCTTTTTGTCCAGTGTTTTCAGCCAGTCCTCTCTGCTCATATAATACTCATACATTTGCGTACACAGCTCTGCAAACATGTCCCCATTATTATACAGTTCCATATACAGCCAGCGCAGCTCATCATGGTGACGGGCAAGGCGCTGCTTAAACAGGTCATTTTCGCTCTTCATCCTATAGTCCTCCCTGGTGTCTCCATTTATATGCCTTTACCGTTCCCTTACAGCCCTTCACCACAATCCGACCGGTCAGCTCGTCTGAGCCGGTCTCATAGTAGGCGTTCAGTGTACCCTGATTTCCATACAGCTCCACAACCTGCCGGTCGATCAACAGATGCACTTCCTCAAGCTTCTCCGTCAGCCCTGTTTTTTCCCAGCCAAACAGGACAACATCCTTCTGAATCACAAGGCGCTGATGAAAAAATTCAATCGTGACATCCGTTTCCTCGGTCAGCGTAAGCTCAAGCTCAGTCACTGCTTCCTCTGTCACCTCAATAACGGCATCTTCGCCCTGCACATCGAATGCCGCCACCTCCTGTTTACTCTGCTCATACTCGGCTGCGGGAAGAAGCTGCAGCCTGTCTTCGCCGTCCCTTGTGGTTAGCTGCAGCTGCCGGGGCAGTCCCATCATTCCCGTATAAAGCTTGCCTTCGTTTTTGGTACGCAGCCACGGCACCAGAATTGTCCGATCCTTCACGCCGCTGTAAATCTGGGCTGCATAAGGAAGACCGGTTAAATATGCCCGTTTCTGCGCTCCATCCGGGGTAAATCGATAGCCGTCAAACTGCCCAGGATAATAAAAGCCCTCCGCACTAATGACGATCCACTTTTCCTTCCCCTCGTTCTGCAGGCAGAACAGATTCGGACACTCAAACGCTCCCGGCAGGGAAATCCGGCTCGCCATCTCCCAATTCTGCAAATCCCCTGAACGGAAAAAGCCGATCTCATCATCCTTCAGCCATAGCGCCGTCACATAGCCCTGTGACTGCTCATGCCAGAACACCTGCGGATCCCGGGAATCCCTGCCGATCGCGCCCACGGCTTCCTTGGGCAGGCGCTCCAGCGTCGCTCCGCCGTCCGTGCTGACCGCAATCCGCTGTTCAAATGGCTTTCCTTCGCTCCACTTGTTCATTCCGCCCGCCGCGGTATAGTAAAACACAAGCGCATCTTTCGGAAGGCCCAAAAGCCCCCGTTCGTTTACAAGCCCGCACCCGGAATAAACTGTCCCGTACTGATCCGGATAAAGAACCGTATCCGTCTGCCTGAAGCTCAGCAGATCCGTACTGACCGCATGTCCCCAGGACATATTTTCCCACTGCGTATCCAAAGGATTATATTGAAAATACAAATGATAGACTCCGTCATGGAAAACCAGGCCGTTCGGATCGTTAATCCAGCCCCTGTCCGCCGTAAAGTGAAGCAGCGGCTTCGTTTTCTGTTCCTGCACAGGATCATTCGTCTGCATAATATGGGCAAAAAAGGCCTCTCCCATATCCCCTTTTAAGGTCAGGCTTTTTCCCTGCAGCTCCTTTACCGGCAAATATGCATAATAATCATAAATGGCTTCTTCTTTGCAGACAGGCACCTGGAATTCATACACCCGGTTCTCTCCCTGAAAAATCTCAAGAAGTTCTTTTTCCTGCGCTGCTCTAACCGGAAGTCCCAGATAATCGGATGTCACATTAATCGTATATTCCATAGTTTTTTGCTCCCAATCATTTGATGAATATAATTTGTCAAAACACTGCCTCAGTAAAGTACGGAGGAAAAATAGTACAACAAAACGCAGTGAGAATGCAATATGCAATTCCCACTGCGTAAAAACCGTCAGCCCTTTACCGCTCCAGAGGTAACACCTTCCACAATATAACGCTGTAAGAATAAGTACAGAATCAGGATGGGCAGCATTGCCAGAAGCAAGGCAGCCATTACAAGTCCCATATCGGTGGAGTAGGTTCCGTAAAAAGCCTGTGTAGCAATCGGAATGGTGTACAGCTCCTTACGTCCAAGTACAAGGCTCGGAAGCAGGTAATCGTTCCAGAATGCCATAGCATCAATGATTGCCACTGTAGCAATGGTTGGTTTCAGCAACGGGAACACGACTTTCCAATAAGTCTGCCATCTGGTACAGCCGTCAATCAGCGCGGCCTCCTCCAGCTCCAGCGGAATATTCGTATGAATCGCGCCATGGAACATGAAGGTCGCCATTGACAGAGAAAATCCAACGTGCATCAGGATCAGTGTTATACGGCTGTTCAATACTCCGAAGATACCTCCGTAGAGAGATACCAGCGGAATCATCAGTACCTGGAACGGAATAACCATTGAAGCAACCATTCCGGAGAATAACAGCCCGCACGCTTTCCATTTGTTACGCACGATGACGAAGGCCGCCATCGAGGATACCAGCAGGGTAAGCACGGTAGAGGAAACGGTAACGATCAGCGAGTTTCCAAACGCACTCCAGAAGTTCATTTTCTTTATGGCCGCCGGGAAGTTGTCCAGGGTAAAGCCGTGATTGCCAATCAGAGAAAGCGGATTGGAGGTAATATCTCCTTTGGTCTTAAATACATTGATAATTACCAGAAAAAACGGGAAAATAAACGCAAGGAATACCACAATAAGCACAACCCACATGATTACATGGGAAACTTTCTTTTTCTGTGCTGCTTTTGCATTTGCATCCATTATGCTGCCACCTCCCCTTTCTTACCGATGTATACCTGTGTTACGCCTACGACTGCGCATACCAGGAACAGAATCAGCGCCTCTGCCTGGCCTGTACCGTAGTTCTTGTAGGTAAACGCCTGATTATACACGTGCATGGCTGCCATAACGGATGAATTGAACGGCTCGCCCTTCGTCAGGGAAAGGTTCACATCGTAAACCATGAAGCAGCGTGTAATTGTCAGGAACAGGCACTGTACAAAGGACGAACGCATCAGCGGAATGGTTACGTTGATGGTTGCCTGACCTTTCGTACAGCCGTCGATCTGTGCAGCCTCCATCAGGCTCTTGGAAACACTCATGAAGCCCGCTACGTAAATCAGCATCATGTATCCTGCATACTGCCATACGGAAACAATAATCAGACAGAGCATTGCTCCATTCGTTGTTGCCAGCCAGGAAGTGGAAAGCGCTCCGATGGAAAGAGATTCTCCCAGGGCAACCAGCGCACGGTTAAATACGAATTTCCATACATAACCAAGTACGATACCGCCGATCAGGTTCGGAATGAAGAAGCCTGCCCGGAAGAAGTTCTGTCCCTTGATTCCGCTCGTTACCAGGTAAGCCAGCAGAAATGCGACTACATTGACAAATACAACCGCGATTACCGAATAGATAAAGGTTCTGCCAAGAGCCTGCCAATAGGCAGTATCCTGAAATGCAGCTATATAATTTGTCAGCCCCACAAACGGCTTTGATTTTGAAATACCGTCCCAGCTGGTGAAGGTCAGATACAGGCCATAGATAAACGGAAGAATAACTACGGCAATGAACAAAACTGTCGCAGGTCCGGCAAACATAGCGTATTGCTTCACCTTATATGACATGGTGTTTTTTTTCATGATTTCTCAATCCCCCTCTTTCTCAGGATTTCCGCGGGGAAGAACCGCCGCGGAACAGAAATGCAGCCATAGCCCCTATTTTGCCCGCAAAGCTTATGGCTGCATTTCTTCATCAGCAGGCGCCGGCGGGAAACCGGCCCCTCTGGTTATCTTTTTTAGTGCTCAACCGGAGTTGTGGACTGCCAGTAGCTCTCAACCTCACCTGCAAAGCCTGCACGGTCAATCTGGCCCGACAGATATTTCTGGAAGGAAGCTCCGCACAGGGAATAGTGGTCATCCGGCAGATAGTTGTAGTTGTCGATCAGCGCGCCTGCATCTGCAAATCCCTTTACCGAGTTGCCCAGCGGATCAGCTACTTCAAGGTCAATGTTGGAGTAAGCCGGAACCAGTGCGCAGTCATTTACCAGGAAGGACTGACCCTCTTCGTCGTATACCAGCCAGTTCAGGAAATCCTTAGCTGCCTGAACCTGTTCCTCAGAGGTGTTATCGGAGGAATCGATGAAGAAGAACTTGGAACCGCCGCCTACCAGCTTTTCGTTGGTGCCGTCCTCAGTGTTCTGCGGAACAGGCATCATCCCCATGTTCTCGGAGTAATCATATGCGTTGATTACTGCCCAGTCCCAGTTACCGCCGAACATGAATGCGATCTCGCCTTCTGCCAGCTTCTGCTCAGTTACCTCACGCTCAGCTGCAATAGCAGAGTCCTTAGCGTAGTTATATGCCATCAGGGTATCGAAGGTATCCATCATGGAGTTGAATTTTGCATTGTTGATCAGGTCAGCGCTTCCCTCATGGAGAGAGGTGATAAATGCTTCCACATCATCCTGCTGCTCATAAACCTCAGTCAGGTAATGTCCGGCCAGTGACCAGTCCTCTTTCATGATGCCAACCGGGGACTCCATGCCGCCTGCAACCAGAGTATCCAGCAGGCCCTTGAATGCATCCAGGGTCTTGTAGTCTTCCGGATTGAAGGTCTCGCCGGTGATTGCTTCGATCGCGTCTGCGTTGTAGATCACACCACGGGCTTCAATGCATACCGGGAAGCCATAGATTGCATCGCCAATGCCGATCGCATAGCTGGTATCCTTTACCCAGTCCTGGTCGCTCAGATCTACCGCATGCTCTGCGCCCAGAGAATAAATATCCTTTGCATCTACCATTGCCAGGGTGTAGGGATCTTCGGAAGCATACTTGGTTGCCATATGTGCGGCAACCGTATCACTGGAATAGTAAACCTCAATATCCACGCCGGTCAGGTCAGAATATTCAGCGGCCTTCTCTTCCATCTGGCTCTGAATCTCCATCTTGGAATTGAAAATGGTGATCGATACATCCTCTGCATTTACGGTCATAGAGCCTGCGGCTGCTGTAGACAGCGCCATAGCTGCTGCCATCGCTAAAGATACTTTTTTCTTCATGAGATTATTCCTCCATCTTAATTGAAATATAACTCTTTTTCGTGTTATAATCAGGCATAGGAGCTTGTACCGGGATGCCCTTGTGTACAATTCAGACCGTTTTTGTTTGTCTTTTTCTATACGTTGTCTCAGCAGAAGGGCTCCCCTGATGTATGGCTGTCCTTTACCGTCTGCCGGTTTTCCATGCAAAGTGACGAATCATCCGCGGTATTCTTCGTCATTTCGCCATTTTTCAGGTATATTTTTCCACGCCTGTCCAGCAGATCACACAACCGTTTTTTTGATTTTTTGTATTTCCTATGCACGATGTTTATGCTAAGATAATAGCAAAATCTCGTGGGAATTTCTTGTTGTATATCTAGAAAGAATAACACAAATTCCAGATTACCAACTTTTTCTACGCTGTAATATTTCCTCAACCCAATATCTGAAAGAAAGGCGGCGACTTCATGCAGTACGACTTGGAAGAAAAGAAAAACCACGGGACGAATTATTTTCCCTTTGAATGTTACTATGCACGCTCCGATGAAAAAGGATTTCTTGTCACCTATCACTGGCATGAGCAGACAGAAATTATTTTTATTGAAAGGGGTGAGGTTGTCCTGATGGTGGACGGCATTACCCATGTAGGCAAAGCAAATGATATTTTCTTTATCAACCCCGGCCAGCTCCACCAGCTTATCCTGGAAAAAAACGACAGTCAGTACTTTTCCTTTGTGTTTTCCATGGACTGGCTGGATTTCAAGGATACCGATTACGTGCAGAATGCGATTCTGGATCCGTTGAAAAAGGATCTGGGCTTTCCTCTGCACATTACCCCGGAGTTTTCCTGCCACAACAGCCTGAAAAAGGAGCTGCTTTCCATACACTAGATTTATATCATGCAGCCTGACAGCTACCGTCTGATGACAAAGATTCTTCTATATAAAGTCATCCTTCTGCTGGAGGTAAACCAGCTGTTTGTCCCCGTTGCCTCCTATAAGTCCATGACCCATTCCCATTCAGCCACCCGCGTAAAGGAGCTGATGGACTATGTATCCAAGAATTACCAGGATCGGATTACCCTGGAGCAGGCCGCTGACATTATGCACATGTCGCCGAAATACTTCAGCACCTTCTTTACAAAGACCTTTCTGATCAGTTTCGTCCAGTATGTAAACCATTATCGGATTGACCAGGCCTGTATTCTGCTAAAGACAACGGATCTGCCGGTAATGGAGGTTTCTTTTAAGGTGGGCTTTGAAAATTTCAGCTATTTTATCCGGAAATTTAAAGAGATCAAGGGCTACACCCCCAAGGAATACCGCAAAAAGATGGCGCCGATCATGGCTGAAGCAAACTCGCAGGATAACAAAAGCCAGTTTCAGGAGGTCGCTTCAATGCTGGATACCCCCTGATAAACATACAGCGGGCGGAATTGCTCCGCCCGCTGTATGTTTATCTGCAGTATATGATTCGATGTGTTTTCTTTTTCTCAGGACAGCAAAATCCGGTCGTTATCCAGCGCCTGCCCCTTCTGCTTCCGGTACAGCTCCAGCAGCCCTTCCACGTCCAGTCTGTCCCGCTCTTCTCCCCTGAGGTCGAGGGCTACTGAGCCGCTGTCCATGAGCAGCGTCCGGTTTCCCAGCTCCAGGGCGGAGGCGATGTTGTGGGTAATCATCATCGTTGTGATCTGCCGGCTCTCTACGATTTCCTTTGTGATGGCCAGTACCTTTTCTGCGGTCAGGGGATCCAGCGCCGCCGTATGCTCATCCAGAAGAAGGATTTTCGGCGTAACCAGCGTGGCCATCAGCAGGGTAACTGCCTGCCGCTGCCCGCCGGACAAGGTGCCCATTTTTACCTTCATCCGATCCTCCAGGCCCATATCCAGCCGGGAGAGCGTCTCACGGAAAAACTGCTGTTCCTTTTTGCTGATGGCCTTTTTCAGCGTTCCGTGCTTTGTGGTGGTGTAGGCAATGGCCAGATTCTCTTCTATGGTGAGGCTGGGCGACGAGCCCTTCATCGGATCCTGAAAGATGCGCCCGATCATTTTGGCCCGCTTTGTCTCGCTCAGGAAGGTAACGTCCTGCCCGTCGATCGTAATTTTCCCTTCATCCGTCAGCCAGACTCCCGCAACTGCGTTAAACAGGGTAGACTTTCCCGCTCCGTTGGATCCGATAATCGTTACAAACTCCCCCGGAGCCAGATGCAGGGAAAAATTGCTTAATGCCTTTTTTTCATTTGCCGTTCCGGGATAAAAGGTTTTCGATACATTTTTCAGTTCAAGCATTTTCCTTCATCCTCCTGGCTTTATTTTTTCTTGCTACCACATATTCCTTCACCGGATTGACGGCGAGCGCTATGGTGATAATCACTACCGTGATAAATTTCAGGAAATAATTCGGAAGGAAGTCCGTGTTGATTGCCAGCGCAATAAATACACGGTACAGCACGGAGCCGATAATCGTACTGATAAAGCCAATCGTAATGCTCCGGTGTCCGCAGACTGCCTCTCCAATGATTACCGCCGCAAAGCCGATGACGATGGTGCCGCTGCCCGAGGTCACGTCGCTGTAGCGCAGATACTGGGCTGCCAGGCCTCCGGAAAGTCCCACACAGCCGTTGGCAATGGCCAGGGCAGTCCACTTCATCCGGTTGGAATCGATGGGG
The DNA here is from genome assembly GCA_019420425.1 of Clostridiales bacterium. Classification (GTDB taxonomy): domain Bacteria; phylum Bacillota; class Clostridia; order Lachnospirales; family Lachnospiraceae; genus JAHZHG01. The sequence goes on along the minus strand of JAHZHG010000030.1, from coordinate 1,099 downwards.
GTTGCCCGCACCATCTCCTCATTGTCGCCTGTGGCGCGGATGTAAAGGCCCAGCCTGGTGCCAAAAAATGCATTGACCAGATATACCACCAGAGCGCATACCAGAATCCCCACGATAATGTTTCCGGCGTGCTTTGACACACCCGTGGCATCAATAAACAGCGAAAATATCGTGTCCGTGCCCAGCAGGGACACGTTCGGCGAACCGTCCATAATCAACAGGTTGATTGAATACAGGCCGCTCATCGTCAGAATACCGGCCAGGATCGCCGGGACCTTCAGCTTGGTCTGCAGAAGGCCCGTAACCGTTCCCGCCGCCATGCCGGCCAATACGGCCAAAAGCAGGGCCAGCACCGGATGTCCCATGTTGCTTACCACAGCGGTAACGCTCATTCCCAGCACGACGCTTCCGTCCACCGTCAGATCAGGGATCTTCAGTATACGAAAGGTAATAAATACGCCCAACACCATAAGGCCGTAGACCAATCCCAGTTCCGTGGCCCCTAACAGCTGATTTACCATAAATGCTCTCCTTACTTCCCAAAAAAGAGTGCGCCCCCGGCGCATTCCCGCGCAGGAGCGCGGCAGCGGCCATTATCCTTCGCGCGGCGTACCCTCGCTTCGCTGTGGCAGGCTCTGCGATCCCCCGGAGGCGGACAATCGTCCTATACGCCGCTGCAGCCATGCCCTCCCCGTTCAGGGAGAAGCACAGCTGCAGCGCATCGTTTCATCTGTTCTGCTTTCTATGTCTGTTACTGTGCAGCCACCGTATTTACGTAGGTAGCGGCTGCTGCATTTTCTTCGCTCAGCTCGATACCCAGGGCTTCCTGTACGTCGCTGTTGATGATCAGCTGGAAGTCGCTGTACTGCTGGCAGGGCATATCCTCCAGAGCCTTTCCGTCAAACCATTCGATAACCATATCCGCGGTCATCTCGCCAACCACCGTATAGCTTACGCCGTAGGAGCAGAGCGCGCCGCCCTTGGTCATCGCATCGGCTGCGCCGTAGCTGGGGATGCCCAGCTCGGTCAGGGCCTCGCCCACCTGGTTGTAGTTAGCTGCGATCATGGAATCCAGGGCGGTATAAACCAAACCGATCTC
>JAHZHG010000003.1:36581-37771 GCA_019420425.1 Clostridiales bacterium | reverse complement strand
TCGGATTTCACCTGCGCTAAAACCGCCCCTGAAGGCTCCTCCTGGACAACCTCCTTCCCATATCGGCTGTGCGTTGAAGGCGATAGAACAAGTGAGGAAGTTTTCTGGTTTTTCGATTAGGCTGATTCGGCCACTACGATTTGCTGAGTAGCCGGGAAGTAGAGTCTCTACCTCTACTGTCCGACAATTCGACCGTTACGCCTTGCAGTGCAGTCAATCAGTAAAACTGCGATTTTATCTCTATTTCCTGGCTATCCGGCAAAACGTAGTGGTCGAATCAGCCTATCGAAGAGGCAGGAAACTTCCTCACTCATCCTTCCGGCTTCGAAATACAGCCGCTATGGTGGGGAGATTGTCCAGGAGGAGCCTTCAGGGGCGGTTTTAGCGCAGGTGAAATCCGACGCTTACGGAAACTTAGGCGCGAAGGCTTTCCTGAGCGTCTTAGTTGGAGTTAGCGGCTAGTTCACCGGAGCGTTGCCATCAGCGACGGATGGACAACCTCCCCACCATAGCGGCGTTCGGGAACCCAACATGTGTAAAATTCTATACCTTTCAGGCCTTTTTTCACATTACTCGTGATCGATTAACTAAGTGACATTGGTAGTGAACAGCAACAACTTGGGGAGTATTTGGTAGATTTTGGAAAATAAGGTCTGGATTATACCCTCTGGCTGTGCTATAATCTCCTGAGATGATTGTGACAGGCAGACGAGTGGAGGATGAATATGCCGTTTTTTGAAAATATTTCTGATAAGTTTTTTAATCCATTCTGCTGCAAAAACAGAGAGATCTATTTTGAATGCATCACCCAGCTGATTGAGCTGTCCAAGGAAATCCCTGTACTGTATGAGACAGATGCCAGAAACTGTCTCATTATTTATCTGCAAAACTGTATGTACTCCATTGAAACAGAGAATATCGGCGAGGAGATCAGCAGCGTCCGTCCGCCCCAGGAGAATGCTTCGTCGATTCTGCGGTATTTTCGGGCGTGTGGGTGGATTACCCCTAAGGAAATCGGGCGGAATGGGGATAACATTGCTTCGGTGTCCGCGTACTGCCGGAAGCTGATTGATGCGGTGCACAAGATTTTTGACCGTGATGCGAACAGTGCAATTACAAACCATATCTTTTCTATTTATGAAATCCTGAAATCTTCCTTTGGAAAGGACAGCGCCCGTGCGATCCGCCCC
>JAHZHG010000003.1:35572-36571 GCA_019420425.1 Clostridiales bacterium | reverse complement strand
ATATCCTTGTCCCCCTGATTGAGAATGAATGTGATCTGAAAAATGAGCTGCTGATTTTGAAGGACAGTATCCGGGAGATTATGCGGGCGGTGACAAAGATGGCGGATGCGAACAGCTTCGGGCAGTTTTTGATTAAGGATGAATTGCTGAACCGGTTTTTTAACGACTATTTTTTTATCAAGAAAAGCGGACTGATCCCATCCTACATCTCCAATATTGACCGGATGCTGGTCAAGCTGCGGCACTCTGAGCTTTACGGACAGATGATTAAGGAATATATGCGGCTGAAAAATGTGGAGGAGCTCCAGGCGAAGGAGACGGTGGACCGGCAGTTTGGCGAGCTGGACAGCTTTATCAATCTGGAATATGACCGGGAAATGGGCTATATTGATAAGAAAAGCAATACCTATTACCAGCTGTATTCCACGCGCATGATGATGGTGCTGAGCAGCAGCACCAATTTGGAGCATGAGCTGAACCGGCTGCTGATGCAGATGAAGGATATGGATGAAGAGGGCAGGGAATGTCTGCTGCAGCAGCTGGCGCAGGCGCATCGTTTGCAGAGCGTGGGCTTTATCGGGCGAAAGTCCTTTGAGCGCAGGAGGAAAAAACGGCCAAATACGGCAAGTGCAGGAATCCCGGCAGAGGAGCTTTCTGAGGAGGAGAAGCGGCGGTTGACCGAGGAGCTGCTGCAGGAGACGCCTGACCGGTACAGTATGGATAACGTAAAGGATTATTTTGACCAGATCATTGTGGAAAAGGACGCTCTGTCGGTGGAGGAGTGCCGGGTACATACCAGAGATGACGCGATGATGGTAGCGGCGAGCATTATTTATTCCGGCACGGCCGGATTCCCGTATGAGGTGGAATTTGAAGACGGCATGGTGGAAACGGAGGTTGCTGCGATCAGCAGAATCAGCATTAAGAGGAAAAAGTGATGAGTGACATTCAGTTACAGATTACGGTAAAAGAGGAAAGCGGCAATTTATTTAAGCGGAG
>JAHZHG010000003.1:0-35562 GCA_019420425.1 Clostridiales bacterium | reverse complement strand
GGAGCATTCGAAAGCTTTTGGAATCTACGTTTATTCTGAGGGATAAGGAGGAAAAGCTGTATGCCTTTGTGTCCCGGGAGTCCAATCGGCAGGATATTTCGGAATATCTGCGAATGATCGGCTTTGATCTTCTTGTGGAGGAAAAAAGCGGAGTCGCCATGCTGATTGCCAGCGAAGAGGATGAGGATACCGTGGGCCTGAAGCGGGCCAATGTGGTGACCTTTACCACGCTGCAATACCATCTTCTGCTGGTGCTCTGGAAGGTATATCTGGAAAATCTGGGCTACAATGAAGGAAATTTTGTGACCAGGGGCGATCTGATTGATAAAATCAAATCCTACGGCGTTATCCCTGTGCGCACAGAGCTGAATGCCGCGTTTAAGCTGTTTAAAAAATACAGTCTGATTAATTATGACGAGAACGAGGAGGGGGAGGAGATGAAGATTCAGCTTTACCCCTCCCTGCAGTTCGGCTGGGATATTCCTCAGTTTCAGACCGTGGTGAAGGAATATATAAAGGAAGATATTGCGGCGGAAGCAGAGGAGGAAACCCCGGATCCGGTAGAATTTGAGGAGGAGGAGGAGCTATGATTTTACTGAAAAAGGTGCGGCTGATTAACTGGTACGCATTCACGAACGTGACGGCTCCTATTGGATTCTTTACGCTGATTGCCGGGAAAAACGGAAACGGAAAGTCCGTTATGCTGGACGCGATTAAATATGCTGCATACGGAGATACGGTGTTTAACAAATCCTCGGAGAGCAAGGGCAGCAGAACCCTGTCGTCCTATACGCGGGGACTTCTGGACGCCACGGCCGGCACGTATATGCGGCCGGCGGATAAGATTCCCAACGTATACAGCCATATTGCGCTGGAGTATGCCGACGATGTGCTGGACAAGGTATTTGTCCTCGGCGCGGTGATCGAAACCAATGCGGCGAACAATTATCAGACCTATCGGTATGTGCTGGATAAAACCTCTCTGGCAGAGATGGAGCATACGTATACCGATAACGGAGCGCTTATGCCGTACTCGGCCTCGGCCCTGCAGAAGCGATATGGACTGAACCTGATGAACCGGGAGCAGGGGATTCCCCGTTTTATGCAGATGACGGGATTGAAGCTGAATCTGAGCCAGACCGGGACGTATTTGCGTAAGCTGCGGGGAATCATGAGCTATGACCCGGACGCCAAGAACGACCAGTTTATCCGGAAGAGCGTTCTGGAGGAGAAGAAGGTCGATTTTACCAAGCTGATTGAGGCAAAGGAAAATATCGAACGGCTCAACCAGAACTTCCAGCTGATTCAGAGTGAGATCGGAGAGCTGGAGGGAATCCTGGGGGAATACGATACGTATGAGCATGAAAAGGATCGCCTCCTGTCCGATGATATTAAGATTGTGTACAAAAAGATCCAGCGGCTGAAGGCAGAGATCGAGGAGCAGAGCCGCGAGCAGGAGCTGGCGGCAAAGCAGAAGGAGGAAATCCGCCGGGCGCTGGAGGTTCTGGAGGCCCGGACGAAGGAGCTGGATAACCGGCTGGTTCAGGCGAAGATCAGCCTGAAGGCGCTGGACTGTATGCAGATGATTGACGAGGAGGAGAAGCGGTTAACTGCCCTGAAGGAAGAACGGCGGCGGCTTTCGCTGGAAAAACAGGAGCTGGAGGAGTTTCAGACGAAGATCAGCGAGATACTGTATGTGTTCATGAAGGAAGAAAGAACCGTAGAAAAAAAGGAAATCCTGACCTCCCTGTGCAGCGGCGCATACCCGGCCATGGATAAGGAAAATGCGGTGGCCGGGCTGAAAAGGGACGTGGAGGAAACCTACGATACACAGGTAAAACGGCTGGCCCTTATTGAACATGAGCTGGAGGAGCTGGGCCGGAAGCTGAATCTGCAGCTGAATATTCTGGAGGAGTGCAAAAAGCACAGAAACGCATACGCGCAGATTCCGGAATACGTAGGCCTCAGGGACGAGATTAACCGGGAATTTGCCAAAAGGAATATTCAGTCAAAGGCGCAGTTCGCCTGCGAGTATGTAATCGGCCTTACGGACGAGACGTGGCGGGATGCCATCGAAGCATTCCTTGGCATACGCCGCTACAGCATTCTGGTGGAGCCGAAATACTATGATATTGCGGATGATGTGCTGAATCGTTCCCAGTATAAATATGCACATTTATTCAATACAAAGCTGCTGATGAAGAAAAAGGTGGAGCCGGAGGAGGACGCCGTATCCCGTATGCTGGAAATCCGCAACCCGGTTGCCCAGAAGTATTTTGACTATCAGCTGGGACGTATGCATGCGGTGGATATTCGCAGGGTGCGCGATTATGAAAATGCGATTTCCAAAGAAGGCCGCGTGTCCGTAGCCATGGACAGCTATTTTCTGCGGTTCGATAAAATCCGGTACTACTATCTGGGCCAGAAAACCTTTGAGCTGAACCGCATCCGTGCGGAGAGGGAGATTGCCCGCCTGCAGGAGGAAAAGAAGCAGAAGCTTGCGGAGAAAAACGAGCTGGAGGCACGGAAAAATCAGTTGAGCCGGGATAAGGAATTTTTCCAGGCGTATAATTATGATGCCCATCAGGCGTATCAGAGGGCGGCAGAGCTGTGTACGGATTCGGAAAAGCGGTTAAAGCGCCTGAAAAAGGCACAGCAGAATAACCGGGAATTTCTGGAATTGAGCCAGCTGGCGGCGCATCTGGAGGATGAGCAGGCCGCGGTAAAGCGGGAGCAGAGTGAAAAGATACAGACGGGAAGCGAGCTGGAAACCAGAATCCGTGTCTGCAAAAGTACGATTGCCCACAAGTCAGAAGAGCTTGAGGCGGAGGAGGGCAGCTTTAAGGAGTTTGAGCTTACTGCGTATACGGTGGTGCAGAAGGCCGTTGAGGCCTATGAAAAGTATCTGGCCGGAGGGATGAAAGGCCCGGGAGGGCTGCTGGCGCAGGAAACCAGAGGCCGTATCGCCAGAAGCATTGAGCAGCACAAAAATGACCTGATTGCGCTGCAGACCGCCTATAATGGGAAGCATACAGACACGCCTTTGCCCACGGGAACGACCGGACGGGAAACCTATGCGGCCAGAAAAGACCGGATATGGATGGACAATTTGCAGGAAATCCGCCACAAGCTGGAGGAGCAGACCAGGCGGTATGAGGATATTTTCAAAAATGAGTTTGTGCTGACCATTCTCAAATCCTGTGAGAAGGCGCAGGAGGATTTAAAGCAGATCAACGGAGAGCTGGCGAAGCTGGAATTTTCGGCAAAGTATCAGTTTGACGTTCACTATGTCCGGGATGGCTCTGAATATGCCAAAATCATTGAATACGCCAAATTCTTAGATGAACGGGAGCAGCTTGGCGGTTCGGCAGACCAGCTGACGCTCAGTATCTTCAGCTCGGTATCCGATGAGGAGGCAGACCAGCTGGAGAAGGAAATGAAGCAGATCATCAACCGGATTATTGAGAAAAACAGCGAGGAGACCATTGAGCGGTTTGCCGATTACCGGAATTATATGACCTATGAAATCCTGATTAGCAACAACATCCTGGATCATGCAAAGCTTTCCCGCCAGACGGGGTACAATTCGGGCGCAGAGGTGCAGATTCCGTATCTGCTGATTTTGACCTCTGCATTGCTGATGATCTATAACCAGCGGGTGAACTCGACCAGGCTGGTATTCATTGACGAGCCCTTTGCCAAGATGGACCCGAGCAATGTAAAGCTGATGCTGGACTTTATGAAGCAGCAGAAGCTCCAGGTGATTTTCTGCTCGCCGGATAAGACGGAAACCATAGGCAATGAATGCGAAGTGATTTTACCGGTACTGCGGGTGCGGGCGGACAGTATGCAGCTGGGGATTGTGCAGTTCCATGAGGAGATGACGTATGCCGGATTATGAACAAAGGATGCTGGAGCTTTTGGTGAAAAGCTACAGAGACAGTAAGAAGGACAGCGGAACAAACCGCATCCACAAGCGGACGCAGCTCAGTCCGTTAAAGCTGTACAAGGGGTATAACCAAAACGACGGAGACATGGAGGAGATCGAGGCAGTAAACCAGGCCGCCGAAGCGTGCAGGCAAAAAGGGTTTTTAACCGTGGAAATGAACGGGTTCAGCAATGAAATTTCACGGATTTATCTGGTGGATGAGCGGGTGGATGAGGTCGAGCAGTATTTAAAGGAAAACTACCAGCGTGAGACGAAGCAGGATAAAATGCGGTATGTGGAGCAAATGATTACCCAATATGGCGGCCGTTCGCCGGCCGCTGAGCTGGAGTGCGAAAAGCTGAGAACCGCTCTGGAGCGGAATTTTGTCCCGCAAAAGTACCTGCAAATCGAGGATGTGTTAAAAGCCCTGGTCTTTATCGAGAATAACCAGCAGACATTGTATATCCGCGAGGCATCCATGCTGATCTACGGCTCTTCAAAATATCTGGAGGAAAACACACTGGATAAGGTGTGCAGGCTGCTCCGCGCATACCTGAAGCGGCCCTGCGAGGAGGACGAGCTGCAGGACGAAATTTTAAGCGTATACGGGATAATAAAAGAAAAGCAGAAGCTCTGCCTGAAGGGAAAACTGACGATGATAAAGTCGGGAGAAAAGATCGAGCTGGGGCTGTTTCCCGGCGGAGTTGAATTTTATGCAGAGGAGCGGGAGCAGATCGCACGGATCACTGTCCACACGCCGAAGCTGGTCACGGTGGAAAACCGGACGGCTTATCTGCGTTGCCAGGCGCAGGATACCTCCTTTTTCTATCTGGGAGGATATGCGAACCGGTTCCAGAGAGATTTTTTAAAGCGGATTTACCGGGATAATCCGGGGATTGCCTATTGGCATTTCGGAGATATTGACGCCGGAGGGTTTTTTATTCATGAGCATCTCTGCAGTGCAACGGGAATCCCGTTCCGGCTGTATAAGATGTCGGTGGAGCAGCTGCAGGACGAACGGTATCGACCCTGCCTCCAGAAGCTGACGGCGAACGACAGGAAACGGCTGCGCACCCTCACCGGGCAATACCGGGAGGTGGCAGAATATATGCTGGCGCACGGCGTCAAGCTGGAGCAGGAAATTATCAGTTATTATGATCCAGTACAGGAGGGGAAGGAATGAGCGTAAATTACCATGCCTTTCAGAGCCGTGGCGTGCGGTTTGCGGAGTATGAGGTGGTTTCGGAGCAGTGGCGCAGCACATTTGCCGGCTTTGACCCCGGAAGAATTGCGGGGATTCTCGGATTGGAAGCGGATGAGCGGTATCTGTATCTTTCCTATTTTGGCGTTCCCTACCGGCTGAGGCTTGAGGACGGGCATCTGGAAAAGCAGAACGGAGAGGTATGGAGCGAGGAGCTGTATTTCAACGAGTCCATGGCGATTTACCATTTGCTGTATTATACGAAGGATGAACCGGCGATTGCCGGAAGCTGGGTGCCGAACCATGCCCTGGACGGCGTGGTGAGCAGGAGCGCTTCCGTACAGGACCCGCTGCTGGCGGACTTTTGCAAAACCTGGACCGGGAGAGTGGAGGAGTTGGCCAAAGCCTGCCAAAGGCTCGGCGGGCGGCAGCTCTCCCGGGGAGACGCAGCGTTTCAGTTCGCGGCATTTCCATGCATATCCCTGCAGCTGGTTTTCTGGGACGCAGACGAGGACTTCCCCGCACAGGCGCAGGTGCTGGTGGATGAGCAGGTTACGGACTTTGTGCACTATGAAACGGTCGGGTGCATTGTCTCGGATTTACTGGAAATGTTAGAAAAATGAGTACGAGATATTGCTGAGCTTATGAGCAATTTATTTTACAGAGGCTGAATTGGTGAGATATCTACCGGTTCAGCCTTTTTGCTATTCTCTATTTTCTCCCAATCTTCTTCTGTAGCCATTCCATGCCTTATATACACTCTGCATTTACCTGAGCATTTTCCGCTATGATTTCAAATCCAACGTCAAAAGGGGCATCTTTCAAACAACAATATACTACTCTTTAACCTCTCCGTATATTAAAGTTCACAATGTGATGTAAATATGCACTTTTTCTGCATTCCTGTATATCCAGCCACAAGAACGATATTACCAGAATTTAGCCTACAAACTTTATCAAGCTCCGGATACCTCCAACGTAACATAAATTTATGTTCAACCGGAAAAAATATATTTCCCAGACAATGATTTGTGCCGTATGTTTTTTATCATTATTTTCTATGTTCAAGGAGTACCTGGCATAATATTTATCCCGAATCCCTATTCTTCACTTTCCATCAACTTTTTCAATTCCTCTTTACTAGGCAACACCGTTAGATACTTACTTGCGAATATCTGATTATTATCCTCCGGCAAAGTCATCTCAACAACAGCATCATTCTTATTTTTGCACAGCAGGATTCCTATTGTCGGATTTTCATCTTCCAATTTCACCTTACGGTCATAATAATTCACATACATCTGCATCTGCCCTATGTCCTGATGCTTTAATCGACCAATCTTTAAATCAAATAGCACAAAACAACGCAACAGACGATTATAAAATACCAAATCTACTCTATAGTGTTCATCTTCAAAAGTAAATCTTACCTGTCGTCCAACAAAAGTAAATCCTCGCCCTAATTCCAACAAGAAATCTTGCAGATGATCAATTATCCTAGTTTCTAAATCCGTTTCTGAATATTTTGCAAGTTCCGGTAAACCTGTAAACTCCAAAACATACGGGTCTTTCAATAAATCTTCTGGTTTCTCAATTATTTGTCCTTCTGTTGATAACCTTTCTATCCCCTCTTTATCTCTGCTCAATGCTAATCGTTCATATAGTGCACTATCATACTGCCTTCCCAGTTCCTTTACTCCCCAACCATTTCTGGCTGCTTCAATTTCATAAAAATGACGTTCATCTATATTTGGGATACGCATAAGTAATACATAATGCGAAAAACTTAAGAAAAATTTCCTTCCCTCTTTTGTTACAGGTAAATTTTTAAATTGGGTAGACACTTTCTGCCCAATTTGATCTTGGGAATATACCACATAAAATCTGCGCATTAGTTTCAAATTTTCTACAGAAAATCCCTTTCCTAAATTCTCCGTCAAACGTTTTGATAACTCTTTAAGAATCGCTTTCCCATATTCAGCTCTCTGCGCCCCATTCTGTTCCTCTTCTACAATCATCCGTCCCACTTCATAGTAAGAATAGACCATAGAAATATTCAATGCCATTTTTGCTTGTTCTCTGGCTTTTTTAAGAACTTCTAATACCCTGTCAAAAAAATCACCTGTCACAATATTTTCCATGCTATACCCTCCCGGTTAAATTGGGTAGAAGCCGTCTACCCAATTCATATCATAATAAAATATTCCTCAAAATTCTACAATATTCTGCCTCGTTTTGCCGCGATTTGCCCGCTATATTCCAGTCCGACAACAGATACTCCAAGAAATATTGGAGTCCAGTCTGACTCTCCAGAAATATTAGTAAATCATTGGTAAAATCAAGCCAGAGACACAGAAAACATTTGATTTCGGTTTTTCCTCAAAGTATCAAATTGACACTTTGGAACCAAATTTGATGCTTTGAAAATTATCTTACTTAATATGAAATTCTGAAATAATCCAAATACGCCTTATATCGATCCTGTGCGGTCAGGCATGTGTCTGTCAAATAGCCTTTTTCATTGTCCCACTCCTTTAATCCTCTATAGTAGAACATCTTCAGGTTATCCTCAATAATAAAGGGAACGATATTATATTTCAAACATTCCTTGAACATAATCAGCCTGCCCATACGACCGTTACCGTCCTGAAACGGATGAATTCGCTCAAACTTTACATGGAAATCCAGAATATCTTCAAACGTCTTTTCTTCTTTTGCGTTATACATTGTCAGCAATGCTTTCATCTTACCGGCAACTTCTTCGGGTAGAGCAGTATCCATGCCGCCCACCTCATTAGGCAACTTCTTATAACTCCCCACTGCAAACCAGTCTTTTCTGGAATCACTGGTTCCGCTTTTCAAAGTCAGATGAAGCTCCTTGATAAACTTCTCAGTCAAAGCAGCTTTTGCATGGTCGATAATCATATCAATACATCGAAAATGATTTGCAGTTTCAATCACATCATCTACGTTGAGAACTTCATTCTCTACGCCGATGGTATTGGTCTCAAAAATATATCTCGTCTGCTCATGGGTCAGACGACTTCCCTCAATATGGTTTGAGCTATACGTTAAATCAATTTGTGTTTTATGGTAAATACCGCCGGAATATTTGCTTGCTTTTTGTTCCTGCAGGATATCCAGCAGTGTGAGTGGAGGTTCTTTCTTTTTGTTGGAACGCTCTGGTTTTTCGGCGTCCTCCGGAATATTCCAGGTCTTTCCGGTAAGAAAAGCCCCCCGCACACGCCTATGAGCACAGTAATTTCTCACACTGCGCTCCGATATATTCCATTTTTTTGCTATTTCAGCAACTGAAAGGTATCGCATCTGCTTTCCTCCGTTATCAATCGAATCTGATACTATACAAATCTACGTTATAGTATATCACATTACCGGCAATAAATCCAACGAACTTCTGCATTGAGCAATATATTTTTGCCGTTTTCTAAAGTTTCAATTATCAAATATCAAAACGTAAATTACAATGATATGATAAGTATAGACGGTCTGTGCGAAATGCTGATAATCGGAAAAACACTGCTTACTACCTATTAAAGAGCAGGCAGATAAAAGCTTTTAAAATAAGTCGAATCTGGAAAATACCAAGAGATTCTGTATCTAGTATAATCCACAGTACATGCCCTCCTTCCTCTGCAAAAGGACTATGAAGGTTTCGTATACCCCATAGTCCTTTATCAAAAAGCTCTATCAAGTTTTTCTTTTATGTAAACTATTATATTCCAAGTTGATCTTCCAGCCATGATATTACAATACCACAGTAAGGCGTAAACATTTCCTCATCTGTATATCGTTTATAAATCTTCTTTAAAATTGCTAAATATGCCTCATGGTTTTTATTTCCACAAATTTTTCTAATTTCCCTCTTTGCCTGACATAATACATTTTTTCTATTCTCCGGCAAGGAGTATCTTTCTAATAGAATAAACATCATAGGGATTTATCGTCAAGAGAATATTTTTCCGGTGTGCGTCACATGTTAAACCCGTCCGCTGTCAAGCACCCGGATATGCTCCTTCTGTACCATCGGGAAAATATCCCGCAAGTCTTTCAAGATTGTCTGCTGCCACTGGGGATGGAGATGTAAATCAATCTCGTCAATTAAAATGATACCCGGCGTTTTATCCAGAACTGCATCGCCTAATTGCGGATTCAGGACAGCCATTCTGTAAGCAATATCCCCTATCATGCTTAATGTATTCTTATAGCCATCGCTCATCTCATTCAGCGCAAAACGGCATTTTCTGCCGGAATCCCAGTATTCAACATGAAGCCGATGCGTATCAAGGTCAAAAAACATCGCAGGTTCCTGATAACCGCTGATTTTCTGAGAACATTTGCAAATCGCATCTTCCACCACTTTTAGCTGCGGCAACTTATCTGTCACACCAGATTTCTGCTGGTTTTGCAGACTTTTCAATGTCATCTTCTCAAACCAGTTTAACATCATTTTCTCATTTGATTCCGCAGCCATGCAGTCCAGATAGCCCACTTGCCGGTTAAATTTCTGCAGCGTTTTTAAATCTCTCTTCCTTCTTTTGGGCATACAGTCTCCCAGTACTATAATAAGAGAGAATTGGCAGTACAATCTGGATTTCCGGTCATAATCTGCTTTTGTACTCCCTCAGCAATACCAATGATCTGCTGGGCATCCTTTACCGTTGTTTTCCCTCCAATTGAGTTTAATGCGCGCGTCCACTCAATCGTTTCACCGTTGCACTCTCCCCAGCCTGTAATTACTACCGGAAACTGATGCTGCGGATCAATAACTCCGTCCAGATCATAAAAGTTATATTTGGCATCCTCTTTCTGAATATTCCTGCTTACAGCGCCCTCAATGCCGCACAAAAAAGTACTGATTGACACGGCTATCGCATCTAATATCGTAGATTTCCCTGCACCATTTTTTCCGACAAACAACGTTAAATGGTCGCTCAGGGAAATTTTCATCTCTTCAAAGCATCTGTAATTTTTAATACTTATTGTTTCTAACTTCACTTTTTCACCACTTTGGCTTACCAAGTAACATTTGATATATTCAAACTCAATATTCCATTTTTTATTATACCCAAGAGCACCCATTACTACAAGAATTTTTAATAACCTATTGCCATAGGCGCTTTAATTAAATACAAACACAGGAGCGAATTAAGTGTGCGTGATTTTAGTAACGGAAGTTGGTGAATACGTGGATATTAGAACGTTTGCAAAACAAGTTATGATTGAAAAGGGCGGTGTTGCCAAATCAGCAGATTTCGTTGCGGCAGGAATGCGTGCTGTCGATGTTGTAAATATGTGCAATGCCGGTGCGGATTCATCTTGTGAAGAACAACTCCTTGCCACGCTAATTCCAAAGGGAATTGTCTGCGTAGAATCTGCCCTTTTTCATCATAGGAAACTGCTCCGCATTTTCCTATGATACAAAAGCCTCCGGCAGGATGCGCACTTGCATGAGAGGAAGATGTCAGCTGAAACTGACCATGCTCGGCGCGCAAAGTGCGCAAGCCCCTCAAGATTGAGGGGTGGGGGAGTTGATGTGGGCTTGCCCACTTTGTTCTCTGGTATCATGGAATTAACTACAGAGAAAGCGCTGCGTAATACATATAGTATTTTATGTTGAGGATTCCCAGACGCCGCTATAATTAGAACTGCCCATGCGTACCGGGGCAATATCCAGGCGCCGGGAAATCCAACCGGGGAAATGCATTATTTATTCAATTCATAGCTGATACACATCGGTTTCCCCGTCCAGGGATCCTTGCTGATGCAGGCTTTCAGGGAAAATACGTCTGCCATCATGCGTTCGGTCATGATTTCCTCCGGGGAACCCTCGTACATGACCTTTCCGGCCCGCATACAGATCAGCCAGTCGGAGAAACGGGCGGCCAGGTTCAGGTCGTGGATGACGAGGGCGATGGTCTTTTTTTCTTTTCTGTTCAGATCTTCCAAAAGCTCCAGCACCTCTAGCTGATGGGCCATATCCAGATAGGTGGTGGGCTCGTCCAGCAGGATGACCGGCGTATCCTGGGCCAGGGCCATGGCGATCCAGGCCCTCTGGCGCTGACCGCCGGAGAGTGCGTCGATATTGCGCTCGGCAAATTCTTCCATGTGGGTAATGCTTAGCGCCCAGCGAATGGCCTCATGATCCTCACTGCGCAGCCGGCCAAAGCCTTTTTGGTGCGGATAGCGGCCATAGGCCACCAGCTCGGAAACCGTCAGCCCGGAAGGCGCCTGGGGGGCCTGGGGCAGGATGGCCATTTTCCGGGCAATTTCTACGGTGGGCAGCTCGGCGATCCTTTTTCCGTCTAGGATGATCTCTCCGCTTTTGACCGGGAGCATACGGGAGAGCGCCTTTAACAGCGTTGATTTTCCGCAGCCGTTGGGGCCGATAATGGAGGTGATTTTTCCTTGGGGAATCTGGACATCCATCATGGGGATAATGATATTTTGCTGATAGCCTACGGAAATACCTTTTCCGGCTAAAACCGTATTCATATGCGTCTCTCCTTCATGTTTTTATCAGCAGATACAGAAAATAGGGCGCGCCGATCACCGAGGCAACGATTCCCACCGGGATTTCGTTGGGGGACAGTAGCGTTCTGGATATAATATCTGCATAGACCATAAGCACCGCGCCGGTCAGCACCGTTGCCGGCAGCAGGATCCGGCAGTTTGGGCCGACCAGCCGCCGGGCCAGATGGGGGCAGACCAGGCCGACAAAGCTCAGCCCGCCGCCCACGGCACAGCAGAGGCTGGACATGGCGACTGCCGCGCCGAGCAGGATTATGGTCTGCTTCGGCACATCGGCGCCAAGGCCGGTGGCTGTCTGGCGGCCCAGATTCAGGACGTTTAAATCCCGGCTTTTATAGAAAGCAAAGCTGACCAGCAAAAGCAGGCCAACTGCCAGCATCCGGATATTAGGCCAGGTAGCGCCCCAGATGCTGCCGGACAGCCAGTTTTGCACAAAGGCATATTCGCTGTCCGACATGCGCAGCATGAGCATGGTGGTCACGCTGGAAATGGCGGTGGACATGGCCACGCCGATGAGCAGCAGCCGTTTGGGGGACAGTCCGGTGCGGGTGCAGGCCAGGCGGTAGTCAGCCAGCGCTGTGGCGACAGAACCGGCAAAGGCCAGCAGAGGGAGAACCATGGTCATGGAGCTTCCGCCCGGGGCAAATACCACAAAGGCAGCGATAAACAGGCCCGCCCCGGCATTTACGCCCAGGATTCCCGGCTCTGCCATATCATTTCTGGAAACGTTCTGGATTACACAGCCGGAAACGGCCAAGCCAACCCCCACCAGCAGACTGGTCAATACACGGGGCAGCCGCAGGTTAATCAGCGTATACCGAAGGCTCTTTTCCCCTTTGCCAGCCAGAATATCCAGAAGCTCAGAAAGGGCGATCTCACGGTATCCGGCATTAATGTCCAGCCAGATGCCTAAAATGAGTAAAGCGGCCAGTATGGCAAAGTTGAGCGCCGTTTTTCGGTTTCTTTTTGCATTACTCAACGTCTGTCCCTCCTTTCCGCGCGATCCAGATAAAGAAAGGAACACCGATCACGGCAAAAACCAGACCGATGGGCGTCTCGCTGGGCGCGTTGATGACGCGGGAAAGAATATCGGCGACAATCATAAAAAATGCCCCGCCTACCATGGATGCCGGGATAACGGAGCGATAGTCGGCTCCGACAAAATATTGCATGACATGGGGAACCATCAGGCCCACAAAAGCCACCGGACCGGCCAGGGCTACGGCGCCTCCGGCCAGAAGGAGGACAATGAGGAGACATTGGATGCGGGAGCGTTCCACGTTAAGTCCCAGTCCCCTGGCGGCATCCTCTCCAAGGCTGAGCAAAGCTACCCGTCTGGAGAGGAGGACGGCAATCACCAGTCCGGCAATAATGACCGGGGCGGCGAAATACAGCTGCTGGGCACGGATACCTGCCACCCCGCCTGCCGTCCAGAAGGTGAGGTCATATCCGATATTGTAGAAGATGGAAATTGCCTGACTCAGGGAGGAAAGAAAAAGGCTGATTGCGCTTCCTCCCAGAACCAGCCGCACAGGATCCAGCTTTCTGCGCTTCATGCTCATCAGGCAGTACAGCAGCGCCATGGCGGCAGCCGCTCCGAGAAAAGAAAACAATACAACCTGACTAAAGCCTGCTCCCGGCAAAAAAGCAAGGCACAGGGCCAGGGCAAATGCGGCTCCCGCATTAATGCCCAGAAGGCCCGAATCTGCCAGCGGATTTCGGGTGACGCCCTGCATAATGGCTCCGGAAGCGGCGAACGCGGCGCCCACCAGCATACAGCCAATGGTCCGGGGAATCCGCAGCTCCAGAATCACCAGCTGCTGGTGGTCGCTCATATCCGGATGCAGGATTGCACGGATTACCTGCTCAGGCGGAATCTGTGTGCTGCCAAGCAAAACGGACAGCACTGCAGCCACCGCCACGGCCGCACAGCCTGCGGTCAGAAAAACTGAGGTTTTGTGTTTCATTACTGCTCCTTAAAGCTGCGGAAGAAATCCAGGAAGATATCCAGCTGGGCGTTAAGTGTGATCGGGTCACGATGCATAAAGGCAACCTGCTCATAGGCCAGAACCTTTCCGTTCTTTACGGCCTCCAGGTTGTTCCAGATCTGGGAATCCTCAACGAAGGAAGCATCCGTATCGGCCAGAACGCCATAAAGGATAAAATCACCGGTATATTCCGGCAGCGCCTCCAGAGAGACTACTTCGTACTGCGTATCTCCGTCTACCATTTCCTTCTGCACCTTTTCCGGCGCTTTTAATTCCCACATATCATAGAGAATGGATGCGCCCCTGGCGAAGTGGCTGCCCATGGTGTAGATCTGCTGCGGCCAAACCTCTACGATGGAGACTGTCTGATCGCCGACAATTCCCTGGATTTCCTCCTTTGCGGCTTCTACGCGCGCATTGAAATCCGCAATGTAGCTGTCTGCCTCCTCGCTCTTTCCTACCAGATCGGCAATGTAACGGAACAGCTCTTCATCGGTACGTTTTCCGTCCTGGATATATACCGTGGGCGCGATTGCGGAATATTTTTCATAATCGGCTTCTGTAATGGTAATAATCAGGTCAGGCTCCTCGGCCACAATCATCTCAAGGGAAGTTTCTGCACTGACGGTATTTAATTCCTGAATACCGTCAATCTTATCTGCAAGGAAAGGATTAGCCAGAGCATACGGGGAAGCGATTACCGGCTTTACATCCACGGCCAGCAGCTCTCCCAGATAATAATCCGACACGATCACCTGGGGATCTGCAGGAATTTCAACCTCTCCCTTGTCCGTATCCACTACGCGCGTTTCCGCAGATTCCTCTTCAGCGGCAAAACCGGTCATGCTCATCGCTCCAAGCATCAGCGCAGCAGTGCAAAGTACAGTAAAATTCATACGTTTTTTCATGATGTTCTTCCTTTCTTTGAAGTGGATTTGTGTTGACTATTTTTGGTTAGTTATCTCTAATTCGCGGATATTCTAGCATAGGATTTTGAAGTTGACAATATGGTTTTGAAAATGCATAATTTTAACATATTTTCCACATAATTTTGAACTATTCCGCCGGACCCATGCCATGCTTTATAAAAGAAAGGAGAATGCCCATGCCTCTTTTTACCCATTCCGAATTTCAACGAACGATTTTGCAGCAGTTGTTCTTACTTCCTTCTGTGCAGGAGGGACGTACAAAGTGGGAGAACCCGGCGCATCCGGAATATGGTACAGTCCTGGTCTATGAACGTCCGGGCTATTATATTCTTTCGATTGCAGACTACCTGGTTTCAAAAGACTTCTCTGTGGATTTTGAAAGCACGCAGCAGCAGCTGCGTTTTGGATGCTTTTACGAGGGCAAAACGAATTTTCAAATAGAGGGGATCCCCTCACGTTCGTCAGCCCCGTCCTCTTTTCTGGTATGGGAGGAGCATACAAGGGGAACGCGGGACAGCACTTTAAGGGGATTGAGTTCACACTTTTCCCTGCCTGCCTGGAATATCTGGAAAAAATCGAGCCGCGTGTGGCCGGTTTTTCCTCTCTGCAAAAAAACATTCCGTATCCATCCCTGCCGCCGGCCGTTGTTTCTACGATGTGGCAGCTGACGCAAATGACTGCGGCGGATACGCTGACTCCCCTTGTGCTGGAGGGGATTCTGATGCAGTGCATAGGGACGCTGACTTTAGCGCTTATCAACGGCGGCTTCTCCACAGCCGGTACGGCGCCTGCAGCTAAGCTTGGCAAGCGCACGCTGACCTACAGCAGCGTCGATCTGCAGGCAATCAATCAGGCGGCCAGAATTATCCGGGAGAATCTCTGCAGTCCGCCTTCGGTAAGTATACTCAGTAAGCAGGTATATCTCAATAAACAAAAACTGGAAGCCGGGTTTTCCCTTTGCTACCATATGACAATCGGGCAGTATATTCGCAGCTGTCGCATGGCAGAGGCCGCCAGACTGCTGGCCGGGACGAAAATGCAGATCCGGGAGGTCAGCGCCGCTGTGGGCTATACCAGCTGTGCCAGCTTTATCAAGGTTTTCCGGCAGACCTACCAGACAACGCCCCTTGCCTTTCGCAAGGCTGACCGGGATGCGCGGAGGGCAGAAACGTAAAAACTGCCCAATCCGGATGACAAGACAGCCTGACCGCGGGGCGGTATAGACGGATTAAAAAGAAACAAAGGAAAGCAAAAATAGTCGGGAACAGATTCCTTTTAGCTGGTAGGATAAGATCAGCGAAACAAAAGAGGTGGAGTCAATATGGAGTGGATGGAAGCGATTGAAAAAGCAATCCGGTATATCGAAGAACATATTACAGAGGAGCTGACGGTGGACAGGATTGCAGAACAGGTGAATGTCTCGTCATTCTACTTTCAGAAAGGGTTTTCCATGCTCTGCGGATTTACGATTGCAGAGTACATCCGAAACCGGCGGCTGGCACTGGCCGGCAATGATCTGGCTGCCGGAGAGGAAAAGATCATCGATATTGCGCTGAAGTATGGATATGATTCGCCGGACAGCTTCACAAGGGCGTTTACCCGGTTCCATGGCGTAACGCCGACCATCGCCCGCCGGGAGCAGGTGATGCTGAAATCTTTTGCGCCGCTGAAGATTAAACTATCATTAGAAGGAGGATATTTTATGGATTACCGGATAGTAAAAAAAGAGGCGTTTACGGTAATTGCAAATGCAAGCGTGTTCACGTATGAAGGAGCAAAAGCTACCGTGCCGCGGTTCTGGCAGGAGCATTATCAGACAGGGAAAGGAAAGACGGTGATGGGGTGTTATGGGATAAATATCGATGAAAAGATGGGACATGACACGTTTGAATACCTGATCGCAGATCCCTATAACCCCGCCATGGATGTGCCGGAAGGATTTGTTACAAAGACAATTCCGGCGTTCACCTGGGCTGTGTTTCCCTGTAGGGGAGCTATGCCGGATGCATTGCAGGAGGTGAATGCAAAGATTTTTACAGAGTGGCTTCCGGCGCTCAGAGAGTATGTATTTGCCGCGGGGTATTGCGTGGAGTATTATGATGATCCGACAAAGTATCCAAGGGGAACGATGGATGAGCATTACTATTGTGAGATTTGGATTCCGGTGAAGCAGAAGGACTAATCATACTATCTTTTATGATAGTACCGCACTTTTAAGTGCGTAGTTGACATTAAAATATTGTTTATTTATACTATTCCTAGTAACAGTACAAAGGCAATGCGCATATACCTACGTTTTGTTATGGAGGATTATATATTTTGTCAAAGCAAGAGAGAAGAACAACCTACTACTGCCCGATTGATGCAGTATTGAGTATTATTGGAGGAAAATACAAGACCATTATATTGTATAATTTATTGAATAAAACCCTCCGATACAGCGAACTGCAAAGACTTGTGCCGCAAGCCACACCGAAAATGCTGACTCAGCAGCTTCGGGAGTTAGAAGAAGATGGCGTTATCAGAAGAAACGTTTATCCTATCGTACCACCGAAAACAGAGTATAGCATTACGGAGTATGGAAGAACATTAAAGCCTATTTTGATGGAAATGTATAAATGGGGGCAAACGTATATGGGCGATAAGATTGTCACTCGATAGATTTGCGCTGACGAAATCACATGATAAAATGGAGGGATTAGGTATTATGACGTTTGCAGAATTAGCGCGAGAAAGGTATTCCGTAAGGGCATTCAGGGCGGAGCCGGTTGAGAAGGAAAAAATTCAGAAAATTATCGAAGCAGCAAACCGTGCGCCTACTGCAACAAATGCACAGCCGTTTCATATCTGGGCAGTGCAATCAGAAAGCGGCGTTAAAAAAGTAAATGAGACGACAAAATGTGGTTTTGGTGCGCCTGCTATTCTGGTGCTTGGCGCCGCTTTTGCTGAAGCATGGATACGGGAAGAAGATAACCACAATTTTGCTGACGTGGATGCGGGAATTGTAGGAACACATATTTTATTTGCCGTTCACGAGCAGGGCCTGGGGACCACCTGGGTCGGGCGCGTGAACCCAAAAAAGCTAATTGAACGCTTCCCCGAGATGGAAGGATACGATATTGTAGGAATTTTCCCGATCGGTTATCCTGCGGATACGAAAGCGGGACAACCAAGCGGGATGCATACCACGAGAAAATCTCTGGAGGAGATTTCAGACTTCATTTGAACGGCAGCGAAACGAAATAGACGCTGAATAATAGTTGACAAAAGCTACTATTTGCACTATACTTATTTAGTAGCTTTTGTCAACTAATTTTTTGGAGGAAATCATGTCAGAAAAAGAAAAGGCAGTACAGCGAATACGGGAATTTAACCGTTTTTATATGCCTCTGCTGCGTCTGCTGGATAATCATTATTTGGGCTCGGAATATACCCCTACAGAGGCACGCGTATTGTTTGAAATATATGAAAATGACGGCTGCAATGCCGCGTTTATCGCAAAAGTAATGAATATCGATAAGAGTTATCTAAGCCGGATTATCAGAGCGCACGAAAAAAAGGGTTACTTGACAAGAAGGGTATCGGCGACAGATTCGAGGGCATACCAGCTTCATTTGACTGAAGCGGGCTTACTGCGGACAAAAGATTTTATTCAAAAGTCAAATCAGCAGGTAGGGGATATGATTAAGCCCTTACGGCAGGAGGAGTGTACAGACCTGATTAAAGCACTTAATATGGCAACAGCGATTTTAGAAAACTGCGGAAAGGCAGAGCGAGGTTTACAGGAGGAGCGATAGGATGAAGGTAGTGCCATATGAGAACAAATATAAAGCAGCTTTTATTGAGATGAATAAACAGTGGATTTCCAAAATGTTTGTCATTGAGGAAGAGGATCTGTCTGTCCTGAACAATATTGAAAAGACGCTCGCAGCCGGCGGGCAGATTTTCTTTGCGATTAATGAAGAGGATGAGGTTTTAGCGTGCTGTATGATTGCACCGCTTCCAAATGGAGAATGGGAAATTGAAAAATTCTGTGCCAAAGGTATGTATACCGGGACAGGCGCAGGGAGCGCCTGTTTGCGGGCATGTATGGATTACGCAAAGGAAAGACGTGTGGAAAAGATCGTTATTGTAACGAATACAAAATGTGAACAGGCAATTCATCTATACAGAAAGTTTGGGTTTACCGAAGTGCCGGTTGATAAAAAGAAATTTCATTTTGAACGGGCAAATATCGCTTTTGAGCAGACATTTTCCTATGATAAATAGCTGGATTATTTAGAACAAAAATGTGCTTCGCACATCCTTGAGACTTTATCTACCTCCCAGAAGCACATTTTTGCCGCGCCGGATGCATATTGCGTAGCAATAGAATACCTCTTGCATCCGTGCGCATCCTGCCGGAGGCTTTTTATGTTAAAGGAAATGCGGAGCACTTTCCTTTAGCATAAGAAATATCCCCGCGGGGATCAGAGCCTAAAGCCCTTTCATTGATCTCTGCGGGGATAATTTTGTGTACTGCCGGCCTGCGATTTACTCCTGGGGAAGCTCCAGAGTATTTCTTGCCAGCTCCAGGTTTATGGCATCCCGGGAAGGATTATCCGTGCTGGTAACACCCTCGGAACCGCCGTCGTGCCACCACATGAAGGCATCGTCGTTTTCTGCCGAGCAGCTGAGCCATTCAGCCAGC
The DNA here is from genome assembly GCA_019420425.1 of Clostridiales bacterium. GTDB lineage: Bacteria > Bacillota > Clostridia > Lachnospirales > Lachnospiraceae > JAHZHG01. Next base: position 16,277 of record JAHZHG010000003.1, on the reverse strand, counting down.
CCGTCTCCGTTGGGATCTCCCGTTTTCACAAAGTTAGCGATATAGGAAGACATCTGATCCGCCAGCTCATGGTCCGCGTCAGTCCAGGCGCGCTGCCCCTCCACATCCCTCATGGAATTGAAGGTATACCACAGCTCTGTGGAGTGGAAGCAGCCGAAAAATTCATCATCCCTGTTTGCATTGACATGGCTGGGGATGTTCTGGTCAAAGTAATAGGTGTAAGCATTCATGTCCTCGTTATGGGCATTCATGTACTCTGCGGTAAGCCGGAAGGTTCCAAGCCAGCGGTCGCTGGTAGAACGTACCTGCATGTCATAAGCCTCTGCTTCGTCCTCAGGAGCGTATCCCTCGGCATAGTCTTCGCCATAGGTGGCGGACATGGTCTCGGCAAATTCCTCCATTGTCATGGTGCCCTCCGGATCGGCTCCGGTAGACATCTCGTTGGAGGTGGAGCCTACGATCAGATTGATGCCATCCAGTGCGCCGGGGCGGGTCAGGTCAACCGATTCCTCCGTGAATACATAGCCGTCCAGCACATAGGCAAAGCTGCCGTTGATGGCGGTGATTGTCTGGAATAAAGTCCGTGTTTCGTCAGCCTGAGAAGGAGTAGTCATATAGTATTCTGCATCGTGGGAACGAAGCTCAGCAACCAGCTCTTCTGAGGTCATATCCTCGGGAAGTCCCATGGCCTCTTTGATGACGGGTTCTGCACTTTCCTGCATGGTCACCATATCATTGTAGGCCTCGCTGCCCTGATTGGGAATCAGCCGCGGCTGGCTCTGAACGATAGCGTTCTGGAACAGGCCCTCGGCCAGAGGAGTTCTGAGCAGCGCGGTAACGTTGTAGCCGCCGGCAGACTGTCCGGCGATGGTTACCTGATTGGGATTTCCGCCAAATCCGGCGATGTTGTCCCTTACCCACTCCAGGGATTTTACGAGATCCAGAATGGCATAGTTTCCGGAAACTCCGTGCTCATTTTCTTCAGCAAGACCCGGAAGAGTGAGGAAACCGAACATACCCATCCGATACTGCACGGACACCACGATGATGCCTTTTTCCGCCAGCTTGGAAGCATTAAACTCCATCTCTGACGCATGTCCGTGATTGTTTGCGCCGCCGTGTATCCATACGAAAACCGGAAGATTTTCATCCGCAGACTGGGCGGGGGTGTAAACGTTCAGGTTCAGGCCATTCTCACTGATTGGCGGGTTGTAGTATTCATCAAAGTAAAATTCATCACCGTAAATGGTTCCCACGGGATTCAATTCTTCCACAGGCTGCTGCATGGCCTGATCGCCCCATTCATCGCAGATGCGAACGCCCTCCCAGGGTTCCACGGGCTGCGGCTCTTTCCAGCGGTTTTCACCGGAGGTATCGGCGGCGAAGGGAATACCCTTGAAAAGAGTGACCCCTTCTGTGTCGGATTCTACTCCCTGCACCAGACCGCCCTCCACAGAAACAGTGCCGATACCCGGGGCTTGCTCAAGCGCCTCATCGGCTATTTCGCTGGACGTTCCTTCTGCGGCAAAGCTGCTGACTGATCCAAGAGTCAGGGCGGCCATAAGGACCGACATGGCCATAGCGGTTATTTTTTTGACATTTTTACGTCTCATTTTTGCTCCTCCCTTTTGTTTGATGGGAAAATTATAACAATAAAATTCGAAAAAACCCAGCATAATATATCCAATATGACGGCAAATAATCATGGGATAGCGAAAATAAAACGAATATAATGAAAAAAACACATAAAAATTAGTAAAAAATCACAGGGAATGGAAAATTTGCTGGAATACGGGAGCAAATCCTGCGGCAGGGGTGAGGATGCCGCAGGAGTGCGCCTAAATTCATAATTGAAAATATAACGGATTATAAATGGGGTAGATTTTTTCTGTATCGCCGTAGCTCCTCTTCACTGACTTCAGAAATAATTTTGTCGAGTGTCTTTAGCAATTTCTCTTTATCTTGCGGCAAATGGCCCTGAAGCTGGAAGGCATTGGAGGCTCCCATTGCAGCAAAATATGTTGAAATGTCCAGATTTTCGATAAGGACACGGAGTTCCCGGTATTTTTCAAGCTCGCCTTCTTCTTCCCAGCTTCCGTTTTGAATTTCCTGATATAGTTCGGATTCCGGATAAATGGTCAGCATGTTCGGGCCGATCAGGAAGGGATGAAGCTGATTAAAAATAGCCGCGGAGGACTTCGCGCCGGCCTCACCCTGCCCTTTACCGGAAATGCCGGTCAAATAGAAGAATCCGTATGCAATTCCAGCCTGTTCTAATCTTTTGCATTGCGTCAGAATATCCTGCGAGGTATAGCCTTTCCGCATGAAGGACAGTGCCGCGTCGTCTCCGGTCTCCACGCCGATGGTCAGCCGGTTATAGCCTGCCTGACGGAGCAGGAGTAATTCTTCATCTGTCTTTTTTTGAGAATCGGTAATGCGGGCAAAGCAGCCGATCGACTCGACGGAAGGCAGATATTTCCGGATGAGCGCCGCGATTTTAAGAAGCCTCTCTGTTTTCAGGACAAATGGATTCGCGCCGGTCAGGAAAACACGATGGAACGGCCTCGGGCGCGGAAATCCATGAAGCTTGAGCGTCATTGCGGAGGCGGGATTATAGCGTAGAACCTGTGCTTCCAGCAAATCGTTTTCAATGTCTTCCATGGGCGACATTTTGAATTGAAATGGCAAATCACTGTACAGTGTACAGAATTTACACTTGTGATGGGTGCAGCCTGCGGTTACTTCTAAAAGTAATGAATCCGCCTCATAAGGCGGACGCCAGATTGTTCCCGTGTAATGCATGGCAAAAACCTCCTGTTGAATGATGATGCGCAGGCAACGGGGCAAACCAGCGCATGACCGTCCCGTTAGCGTCATTATAGCAAAACGCACGGAAAATAAAAGTACTGTACTTTTTTGAAGTACCTTTTATTTTTGAGGGAAATGCCGTATGATGATAGAAAAGGGAGATGAGGGAAATGCGTAAATCAGAATTGGCGGTCAGCCGCTGCAAAACGATTTCCACTGTGCAGAAGCTGTTAGGTGGAAAATATAAAATTGAGCTTCTCTGGTATATCGGTAAGTGTGAGGTCAGGAGATTCGGACAGCTTCGCCGCCAGATTGGAGAGATAACGGAAAGCTCTCTTACAAAGCAGCTTCGGGAACTGGAAGCAGACGGGTTTATTCTTCGCCATGACTTTTGTGAGGTTCCTCTGCGAGTGGAATATTCGCTGACAGAACTTGGAGAGAGCTTTCTCTCTGTTCTTGACTGCATGAAGGCCTGGGGGGATGAGAATCTGTGATCCCCCTTTTCGCTGCCCCTGTGATACAAAAAAGAGGGACAGCTTGTGGCTTATTTTGTTATGGCGTTGCTGCTTTTGTACAGACTTGCTGCCTTACCTGTCCTATCCCCGGTTTCTGCTGAAAAGGAAAGAACCAAATGACTGGTTTTGGTATGCGCCAGCAGAGCGTTTTTATTAGGAATTTATCTGCTCTATGAGAAAATGCATAAATCTTTTTGCTGCTGAACTGAGTCGTTCATAATCCTGATAAATAAATGAAATACACCAGGTAATCGTTTTGTCATCAAAAGGAACCATTACTGCATTTTCATAAATGGAACGATCCAGCATGGGGGCGAGGCTCAGGGCTATGCCCCTCCCTTTGTTGACCAGACTGATCAGCTGATTTGCGTCGGAGGATTCAAAGGCCGTTTTCGGCTCAAATTGATATTTGTGGGCATAGTGGAAGACCAGCTTGCGGTAATAAGATTTTTTGTCCAGCATCAGGAAGGGTTCATCTTTGAGGAGCGCAAAATTGACTTCTCTTAATGTCGCCAAAGGGTTTTCCTTATGTACAAACAGATAAAGGGGAAATGTCTTGACCGGCGTGTAAGGAAGCCGTTCTCCGTGCCGGTTTTCGGGGATCGCCAACAGTCCGAAGTGGGCGGGATCGGCTTCCACGTAGGCGTCGCATTCCGTGTCGGACAGTTCCAAAAGCTCCAACGTGATATGAGGATATTGTTCCTGAAAAGCAAACAGCAGGTCAGGGTCCAGGCAGCGGAAAACCAGCGGAGCACAACAGAATGGCAGCCGAACCGGTTGGGTTTTAAAATAGTCGATGGCATCTGTCAGCGACTGGTGAAATTGTTCTACCTGAGGAGAAAAGATGCGGTAAAAATAAGCCCCTTCCTCTGTCAGGCTAATTCCTTTGACAGTCCGGTTAAATAGCTTGCAGCCAAGCTCCGCTTCCATGTTCGCAATGCAGCGGCTCAATGCCTGCTGCGAAATATATAGTGCTTTTGCTGCCTGTGATATGGATTTATGGCGGCTGATTTCAATAAAATACTCTATATGCTTAAATTCCATAAAATATTCCTCTCGATTGATTCGGGATCCTTTCCGAACGCTTTGCTTATGGGTAAGCAGCGTAAATTGATTCATATTTTGCTTCGCTCATTTCTTTTATTATATCACAAGTTCAAGTTGTAGCCCATACAAAGTTTCGGCCATTTTTTTGCGAGGGCGTCTGCGCTATACTGTAATCACAGCAAGGGAAATGGAAGTTAAGAGCTCAGCTTCTGAATCCGGAGCAAGTAATTCAGTAAAGAGGGAATCAATGATGAGAATCTTAAAAACCCTTTTTCATAAAAATACGGTCAACATCAATAAGGAGGAATTTACTGTGACAAACAAGGATAAAGCAATCGCACTCATTAATACATTTGCAACCGGGGATATGGAGGCGGCAAAGAATTTGCTGTCTGAGGACTATATCCAGCATAACCTGGCTTATGGCACCGGACGGGAGGCCTTCATCGGATCTGTCGCATATCTGGCGTCTGCTCCGGTAAAAACAACGGTTCAGAACATTCGTGCATTTGAGGACGGCGATAAGGTTTTCCTGCAGACGGTTTACAATTTCGCAGGCGCTGGCGAGCAGGTGGCATTTGATATCTTCCGCTTTGATGCAGAAGGCAGAATTGCCGAGCATTGGGATAACCTGGCAGCTAAGGCGGCTCCTAATCCATCCGGTCATACGCAGATTGACGGTACGCAGGAAAAACGGCTTGCAGACGGTGAAACAACCCGTCAGATTGTATCCGGCTTTGTGGGTGATGTGCTTCGCGGTGAAAATCCGGATAAGCTGACAAGCTACTTTGACGGCTATGCCTATATTCAGCACAATACCGGCATTGCTGACGGGCTTTCCGGTCTGGGTGCTGCACTGGCAGCCCTTGCTGAGCAGGGGATTCAGATGATCTACAATAAGACCCATATGGTGCTGGCAGATGGCAACTATGGTCTGGCAGTCAGCGAAGGCACTTTTGGGGGCGCGCCAACAAGCTATTATGATTTATTCCGTATAGAGAACGGCAAGATCGCCGAGCACTGGGATGTAATGGAAACAATTGCCGAGCAGTCAGCCTGGCAGAATCAGAACGGCAAATTTTAAACGATAAATGAAACGGTGGAGTGTGCACGATAAAAATGGCGTGCGCTCTGCCGTTTTAAGCTGTGGAAGTAAAATTATGACATAAATTTGAAATTTTTGCAGGGGAGATTCACACAACTGTAGTTGCTACAGTGGACGGCATTGAGTATGCCAGGGTTTTGTTCCATGGTATCCGGGAAAATAGATACCACGGGACAAAAGTTGAAAGGGAATATAGTTTAACGCAGAAAAAAACTTAATTTTCAAATATCTTTTTTGCCACAGAAACGGCATTAAGGACTTTGGGGAAGCCAGTATATGGGATGCACTGCAGGAATATCTCAATGATTTTTTCAGGAGCAATTCCTACATTTAATGCTCCATTGATATGGACTTCCAGTTGTGGTTCACATCCCCCGGCAGTGAGAAGGCTGGCTAACGTGATCATTTCGCGCTCCTGTAAGGAGAGGCCGCTACGTTCATAGATATCCCCGAACGCAAATTCAACAATATACTTCCCAAGATCAGGGGAGATTGTTTCCAGTGACCGGATGACTGCTTCGCCGCCTTTCCCATCAATTTTCTTTAAATTTTCCATACCGGTATGAAATCTCGTTTTCTCCATTTCTTTTCTTCTCCTTGGCTGGTAAAATGGTCTTATCAAACAATTTCTGCTTGATAAGGTATCAATAGCTGCTGTAAATAAGGATAGTTCTTAGAGCATAGTCTAAGTCAAGCGTTTTTTGAAAAGAGGTTTGTTATGACCATTGGTGAGTTTTCTGTGATAACTGGAATCAGCGCATATACACTGCGTTATTACGAGAAGAAAGGCCTGCTTCGTGTAGGCAGGGACAGCATGGGAAGACGGGATTACAGTGTGGACGATATAGAATGGGTAAAATTTATCCAGCGGCTGAAAGATACCGGGATGCTGCTTCGGGATATTAAGTGTTATTCTGATCTGCGGTATCAGGGAGACGATACGATGGCGGAGCGGATGGAACTGTTGATACAGCACAGAAAATCTGTAATGGAGGAGCAAAGAAAATGGACGGAGTATCTGGAGAATCTGGATGTGAAAATAGGCATATATCGGGATAGAATAAGCGAAAGTGAGAAGAATGATGGATAACTGGTTTACAGTTGGGCAAATTGACAAAGATACATGGATGCTCAGTGAATATCGCCACCCGGAAGAAACACATTGTTATCTTTTAAATGGTTCCGGACATAGCCTGCTAATCGATACAGGATTAGGAATCTGCAATATATATGATGAAGTGAGAAAGCTGACGGATAATCCGGTTACTGCGGTTGCTACGCACATTCATTGGGATCATATTGGAGGACTCAGATACTTTCCGGATTTTTATGCGCACAGGAGAGAATTGCAATGGCTCTCAGGGGAATTTCCTTTGCCGATAGAAATGATTAAAAAGATGGCTGCTGACCGTTGTGATCTGCCGGAGAATTACGATATTGATACCTATACCGTTTTTCAGGGGACGCCGACAAGAGTTTTAAATGATGGGGAGATCATTGATATCGGAGGGCGCAGGATTCAGGTGCTGCACACGCCGGGACATTCCCCCGGACATATGTGCTTTTGGGAGAAAGAAAAGGGATATCTTTTTACAGGGGATTTGGTATATAAAGGTATATTGTTTGCTTATTATCCTTCCACGGATCCGGAAGACTATCTGGAATCACTGGAAAAGATTTCTGAGCTTCCCGTGGAAAGAGTGTTTCCGGGGCATCATTCCCTTGATATCCAGCCGGAGATTCTGATTAGAATGAGGAATGCCTTTAGACAGCTGGAAGAAGAAGGAAAATTGCAGCATGGCAGCGGTACTTTTGATTATGAAGATTGGGCGGTTTGGCTGTAAATATGGCGATAGCGGGGAGGAGATACACTTTGAAGGATTTTACAAGATCAGATTTGTTGTTTTCTTTGTGTGGATTAAATTGCGGACTGTGTCCTATGCACCTAGATGGGTATTGCCCTGGATGTGGCGGCGGTGAAGGAAACCAGTCGTGCAAAATAGCCAGATGCAGCCAGCAGCATGGGAAGCCGGAATATTGCAGCCAATGTCAGGATTTTCCCTGTGAAAAATATGAGGATATTGATGCGTTCGATTCGTTTGTCACACATCAGAATCGGAAAAAAGATTTGGAGAAACAGCAGAAAATTGGTGTGGAGACATATCGGGCAGAGCAGGAAGAGAAAATCCGTATTTTAGCATTCCTTTTGGAAAATTACAATGATGGGCGAAAAAAGAATTTCTTTTGCGTAGCTGTAAATTTATTGGAGTTAGGAGCAAGAATTGGGTAGTCTATCGAGAAAAGAGAGAGCAGCTTATATAAAAAAACGGTTGGAAAATATAGCCGATGAGAGACAGATTGTATTGAAGTTAAGAAAGAAAAGGTGACAAAACGGAGATATTGGCGGCATATGGGGCACAATGTCTGGTTTTTCATGTTCTTTCAAACCAGGGGAAAACCATTTTACGGAGGGACTGTATCTGGCGGGCGTAGAGGCTGCAGATGAAGCAGAAACTCCGGCAGGATGGGTAAAATGGACAGGGATATATGTTTTCCCCAATTCGGAGGTTATAAATGGAAAGCTTGGATATGGAGTTGATACTGACAGATAATCCTACGGTTGTATCAGGGATAGCAGAAAAAACGATACAGAACGTGTATCCACATTATTATCCGTCAGGTGCAGTGCAGTTTTTTCTTGATCTGCACAGTGAAGTAAGAATTGGAAAAGTGATGTCCTCTGAAGAAATCTATCTTGTGATGGTACATGGAAACATCATAGGAACCGGGAGTATCCGGAAAAATGAGATTTGTAGATTGTTTATTTTGCCTGAATATCAGGGAAGAGGTTATGGAAACAGATTGATGGATTTACTGGAAGCGCGGATTTTTGAAAATTATCCCAAGGTTCATGTGGATGCTTCTTTTCCGGCAGAAGGTATGTATCTGAAACGAGGGTATCAGATTACTTCGTATGAAAAAATTGAAACAGAAAACGGAGATTTCCTCTGCTATCATACTATGGAAAAAGAGAGAGGCAGGAATTTGTCTGCATAGAAAAGCAATTGTAGGGGAGAGCATTATGGTCAGAAAACACGGAAAAGAGCCATATCATATTGTCGTTCTGCACGGTGGACCGGGAGCAGCAGGTTCAGCATTTGGACTCGCCAGATGGGTTTCAAAAGAGTTTGGTGTCCTTGAACCGATGCAGTCAAAATACACAATTATGGAACTGGAAGAAGAGTTAATGGAGCAAATTGAAGAGAACTGCTCTGGAAAAATTATCTTGGTGGGACACTCCTGGGGCGCATGGCTGGCCGGATTGTTTGCGGAGAGATTTCCGGATAAAGTGGAAAAAGTAATTTTGATTGGCTGCTGTCCGTTGGTGCTGATTCAGGGAGCGGCTGACCCGCATCCGCCAGAGGGAGTTATTCAGCCATTAAGAGATCGTAATGTGGATATAAGATCATATGTGCTTGATAAATGCGGCCATACTCCGTGGAGAGAAAAATATGCCAGAGAAGAATTTGCAAGGGTTTTGTTTTCTGAGTTAGAAGGATGATGAATATAAGATTGGAAGATATCAAGGCATATTGCCTGAATAAATGGATATTGAAAAGCCAGTTGGCAGAGCTTGCTTATTGAAGGGTATAAGGCAAGGGTTGTGGAAGGTGGGATTTATTTTGCAGGAATTTTAGATGAAATAATAGATGACTTAGGAGAATATGTCCGCTATAATGAAAGAGACAAATTGAAATTTGAACGGAAGTGTAAAAATGGCAATTTCAAATATAAAAGAAATTATCAGTAGTGATATTCACAAAGTTTGGGAAGCTGTTTTAGCTGTTGATAAATATAGTACATGGCGAAGTGATTTAAGTAAAACAGAAATCATAAATGAAAAGCAGTTTATTGAGTATGCAAAAAATGAATATGCCACTACATTTACCGTTACAGTGGTAAAGCCATATAAACGCTGGGAGTTTGATATGGAAAATAGCAACATGAAAGGTCATTGGGTAGGTATTTTTACTTCCAAAGGAAATGATACGGAAATAGATTTTACAGAAAATGTAACACCTAAAAAGTGGTTTATGAAACCATTTGTAAAATTTTACTTAAAGAAACAGCAGACGCAATTTGTTTTGGATTTAAAGAAGGCATTAGAGTAATAAATTTCAGCTTTTAGAACGGAATTCCAAAAAAATTGTAAAGGAGAAGAGTGTGGCAGTTAATATAGCAGAAACATTTGAACTGTTGTTTGACAAAAATAATAATACCGCATATAAAGCATTACAGGAACTGCAAAAAGAAAGTGAAAAAACGAACTACGTTTATGCTTACATGGACAGGCTAGGCGATATGCTTGACAGCGATAATTCTTATATCCGTACCAGAGGGCTTGTGCTGCTTGCCTATAATGCGAGATGGGATATAGATAATAAGATAGATGAGATTATTGACGAATATTTGAAACATATAACGGATGTTAAGCCGATTACGGCAAGACAGTGTATAAAGCTGCTGCCTATGGTCGCAAGGGAGAAGCCGGAGTTAAGAAATGATATTTGTTCGGCGCTGCAAAAGGCGGATGCATCTTTTTATGATGATAGTATGCAGCCACTGGTTTATAAGGATATCCAAAAAGCGTTGAAAGAGATACAGAAATAATAGGCAGATACAAATTTGGTTTTTAGCGGGAGCAAATCCTGCTGGAAATAGAAAAAGCAGAGATAAAAACGCAACGTGCATCCTTTAGATGTGCCAGAGCCGGTAGGTAGCCCGGCCGTCCTGATGGTATCAGGGTAAGTAACCTGCCTCTCCGCTCCGCTTCGGTCGGTGCAGAACCGGCATCCACTGGATGCCGTGCACCCTGGGTTGTCCGTTCTTTGTTCATAACACATTTTAAGGAGGGTTTCGTTATGGACAGAGGAAAGGCAGGTTTGACGGCATTTTTTGAGGGGCCGTTCTGGGTCGGTGTATTTGAGCGGATTGAGGACGGGAAACTTTCGGTATGCCGGGTGGTCTTTGGGAGCGAACCCAGGGACTATGAGGTGTGGGATTTTGTCCTCAAAAATTATTACAGCCTGAGATTCAGTCCGGCTGTTGAGGCGGCTGTGAAAGACAGCAGGATCAATCCGAAGCGGAGGCAGAGGGAGGCTGTGAGGCAGACCATGCAGGCGGGGATAGGTACAAAGTCCCAGCAGGTGAAAGTAAAGATGTAATACATAGGCAGGCAAAAGATAGTGTTTGGAATTTTAACAATGAAACAGTTATCGTTTCTAATAGAGAAGAAAAGTATATGAGTTACGATATGCAAGTGACAAGTAATTAAAAAAGAATTAAAGAAAAGATTTCAGAAAGAATAGTTTTATGGATGTTTTCTTTAGATCAATAGTTTACAGATTGGGCAAATCTATATTGAAATTCTGCGAAGGGTGGCAATAAATCTAAAGTTAGGAAAGTGAGAAATGTGATGCCAGACGAGAAAATCAAAAATTCTAGAGAACTTGAATTTGCCGTGTTCTGCATTGAAAATGTCGCCGCAAAGCTCGGCGTGGATGCAGAGCGTGTCTATCAGGCATTTACCGAACAAAGCGATATTCTGAACGGTTACATCGTGCCGGAGTATGAAGTGCTGCACACCCAGAGCCGAGAATATATCGTAGACGACCTCCTTGCTGTGATGAAAGAAAGGGGAGTGGAAGTATGATGCTCTATCATGGTTCTTATCTGGAAATCGCAAAGCCGGACTTGAGCCATTCCCGCCCTAATGTAGATTTTGGGTGTGGTTTCTATGTTACGCCGCTGTATGAGCAGGCGGCGAAGTGGTGCGGCAAGTTCAAACGCCGTGGCAAGGATGGAATTATCTCCCGGTATGCGTTTGACGAAAGCCGGGAAGCGGAATTGAAAACGCTGAAATTTGATTCCTATTCCGAGGGATGGCTGGATTTTATCCTGAACTGCCGCGGCGGAAAAGACACAACCGACTATGACCTTGTGGTTGGCGGCGTTGCCAACGATAAGGTGTTTAATACCGTGGAACTGTTTTTTGACGGATTGATTGACAAGAGCGAAGCCATCAGCCGTCTGCGCTATGAGAAGCCGAATCTGCAAATCTGTTTCCGCACAGAGAAAGCGCTGGGGTTTCTGCGCTTTGAAGGGAGTGAACAGATATGAATGCAAACCCGATTTTGCTGCAAAAAAAATATAGCCGTGTGATTGAGCGCTTTGCCAAGCAGCAGGGTATCTCGTTGGATGTGGCACTGAACTTCTTCTACCATTCCGAGGTCTATCAGCTGATTCGGGACGGTGTATCTGACATGCACTGTATGAGTGATGCATACCTGGCAGAAGAACTGGGACAGGAATACAGCCAGAAAGAATAACGCCATTGGTGTTATTGGCGTTAATACTGCCGGATAGTGCCGGAAAACTGTCGGCAAACGAGAAAACACGAAAGGAAGGTAGTGGCAGCATGGACACTGACAAAGTGATACAGGACTTGAATCGGCGGTTTGCTGCACCCCTGCCGGAGTTTTATCAGCGTCGTATCATCTTCTGGTATGATGCAGATAGGGAATTTAAGGACAAACTGGATGTAGAGCTTTACAGCGAAGGGTTCCGGGCAGGGCTGTGGCTTTGCCGAGGAGGAACCAGACCTTGGGCGACTGGCAATTGATTTGCTGCTGACCGTCGCTACCCGCACCATGCGGCAGGAGCACCTTGCCGGTCTGGACGGATTTATTTCTATGCCCCACCAGGCATATTGCTACGATTTTGTCTCCGATTGGCTTCACAGTGACGATAGAGAAAAGCTTTATGATGTAGCACGGCAAGTCCGCCTGCACCAGTGGTTTGAGAAGCTGACCGTGGATGACCTGGCAGGGACGGAATGTTTCCCATGTATCAGCGGAGTGATTCTGACAAAGCTGATGACAGAAATCAGCGACCATATAATAGATGTGGATACCATTGTGGTAACTGTTGAAAAACGGTGCACTTGTGTCTGATATGAGCCGTTTGAGAACTTCTATGACAGCATTTTGCAGGTGGCGAATACGCAGAGCTTCTTCAAGGAGCATTCTGCCGGATTTCATACCGTCGAAGCAAAGAGCATCTGGAAGGAATATACGGAAAGTGTGAAGGTTTTCTGTACTTTTAGGCTTTCTAATTCACAGTAAAGTCTCCTTTGGCTAAAATAAGATATAATCTTATTTTGGCCAAAGCATCTAAACAAGTTAAGCCTAAAATAAGATACGATCTAATTTGGATAAATTTATATCTGAGCAATTAGTTTTTTTGTTAGTGCTTTTTCCATATTCCCCACTCCCAAAAGTCCACAACCTATGATAGAATGTTCGCAGTAGTAAAACACTCCCGTTCTTACTATGTTTCATGTCCTCAACTTGCCCTGTTTTGCCGCATTTTGCTTATTCTGTGACAAATTTAACAATTTCAGAGCAAAATTTATGCTCGGCAAACCGCGGCAGAATACGGCATTTAAGGAGGCTTTTCGTTTATGATAAAAGTATTATTTATTTGCCACGGCAACATCTGCCGTTCCCCCATGGCTGAATACATAATGAAGGACCTGGTCAAAAAAGCCGGTCTTTCCCACCAGTTCCACATTGCCTCCGCCGCCACGAGCATGGAGGAGGTGGGGAATCCTATATACCCGCCTGCCCGAAAGAAGCTGCGGGAGCACGGGATTTCTACGGAGGGTCACCGGGCGAGGAGGATGGAGCGCAGCGATTATTGGGAATATGATTATTTGATCGCTATGGAGCAGTACAACATAAGAAATATGATGCGTATCCTTGGAGACGACCCGGAAGGAAAGGTGAGCTTGCTGCTAGACTTTACCGACCATCCGGGAGATATTGATGATCCCTGGTACACCGGGGACTTTACCACGACCTACCGGCAGATTCTGGCGGGCTGCGAAGCGCTGCTTGAACGCCTGACGGGAGAGCGGTAAAGGATACATGGCAGAATAAAAATGTCCGCAGCCGCGCTCTGCCGGGCATTTTTTATCAAACGGGTGAAACAACAAATTTTGGCAGTCAGGTAACAAAAAATAGCATAGCCCAGTCCAGGTATTTGGAGATGATTGTTCGCCGGGCATTCCGTATAATTAGCTTGTAGGACACAATGGATAACCAGAAGAGGGAGGAAGGCGATGACTGTCGGGAATGACTGCCGGGACGGCATTTCGGGGCGCTGAGCGGGATCAAGGAAGCTGCCTTTACCTTAGAGGAAAAAGCTTACGGCGGAAGCAGTGGAAAGAAATACGGTTACCTGCAGCAGCAGTGCCGCTTTGCGGAGGCCTTCACGCAGGAGTACAGGAAAGATTGGAAACAGCCGGAATAAGCCAATCTGGATTTTGCAGGGAGATCAGGACAGCCCCGCCTTACTGGAAGGCAGCCGGGTATTCTATACCGTCCTTCAGGAGCTGGGAAATGAGCGGGCCAGGTATCACGAGTTTATGGCAGAAGAGAAAGGGATGCGGCAGGCACCGGATACCAGGAAAAAGGCTGGCGATTAGCCGCCAGGCACACAGGCTGATACGCAGAAGGGGAGATAGCCCCTGCAGGCGTATCAGTCTGCTTTGGTTTATAAAAAAAGGAGAAAACAGCATGAAAAAATGGTTTGCGGCCATGGCGGCGGGGATAGTTCTGGCAGCGGTAAGCGGAATATGGCTTGCCTCTGAGATGGGCCAGGAAGAAATCACTTTGCAGGAATATAAAATTACCTTTATCGCGCCTATGGCTAATTCCGGATATTGGGGAAATGCCGCAGGCGGAGTTCTGGATACGGGCGAACAGTATAATATCAATGTCAAGTGTGTAGGCTTTTCCGAGCTAAATCTGGAAAAGCAGGTATATGCAATAGAAAATGCAGTGCTGTCCGGCGCGGATGGAATCATAACGGCTGCCTATGAGGACTCAGCAGAGCTTCGGGAGGCGGTCAGAAAAGCGAGGGAAGCAGACATCCCGGTTATTTTTATTGACAGCGATGTGGAGGACATTGGGCGGCTTTGTTATATAGGCTCAGACAATTTTGCCGCGGGGAAAACGGCTGGAGCTATGCTGGCGGAAAAATGCGGCGGACAGGCCCAGGTGGCGGTAATTACCTCGTACAGCAGCAATGCCAATCAGACAGAGCGGATAGCCGGATTTATGGAAGCGCTGGAAGATTATCCGGAGATGAAGGTGGTAAGCGTACTGGAGGGGCAGTCTAAGATTGCGCTGCTCAAGGAAAGAGTTATGAGTATGCTGGAGGAACAGCCAGGGACCAATGCCATATTTTGCGCGGAAGGGTATGCCTCTTCAAGTATTTGCTATCTGCTGCAGGAAAATAAAGAGAAGTTCTCAAACATAAAAATTATCACGTTTGATTCCACCCAGAGCAAAGCGGCCCTTGGGCGGAAGGAGCTTGCCGCAATCATAAATCAGGATCCATACGAAATGGGCCGTCAGGCAGTTGAAGTGCTATGGGAGTATTTCTCCGGAAACAGAACAGACATCGAGGACCGGTATATCGATGTGCAGATTGCTGAGCAGGAAGATGCGGGGATCGACGAGTATAAGACGAGGGAGGACATCCTATGGCACATATATTGACAGAAAGTACAGCGACAACACTGCGTCAGGCCCTGACGCGCTATTACCGGCTGGTTCTGGGCGTGGCCTTTTTGATGAACTTGGCGGCAACCATATTTTATCTGGGAAGCGTACAAAGCTATTCAAATACGATGAAAAAGGTGCTGAGTCTGAATGAATATTATGTACAATTTGAAAAAGTAAACGGAGAGCTGAGCGATTATATATCCAGCGGCACAGAAACGGCGGAAAAACGGCTCAACGACAGTATGCAGGTGCTGCAGGCTGCGATGGAAGGACTCAAAACCATGGGCGTCAGCCGGGAATTTCAGCGGGATATTGCGGATGCTGCGGCAATGATGGAGAAATACGAAGAAAAGGCGGGCATAATTATAGAAAAAATGTCCGCAAATAACAGTAAGCTGACCTCGGCTGTTTATGGAGATATTCTGGCAATGTATGAGGAGGCGATGGATATTTATGAGCGGATTGATGCAGAGTTTAAGCCCCTGCATCTGCAGCTTCTCAGCTTTGCCAGTTCGAGGCAGGATGCATTTATGAAAAAAAGCAGAATGTATTACAGCGCCTTTTTGCTATTGATGCTTGTTCTTGGCCTCTATGGGAGTGTGCATGGAAAACGGCTGGGCGACAGAATTGTAGCCCCGATCCAGGCATTGACCCGCAGCGCAGAGGACATCCGCGACGGAAAGCTGTTTGAATTTCGGGAAATCCACTTTCAGGAGAGCGTTTATAAAGAAATAGCGATTCTGGCCAATGTTTTTAATATGATGGCACAGCAGATCAAGGAGCAGATCCGGATCATCGAAGAGGATGCAAAGACAAAGGCGGCCCTCCGTGAGCATGAGGTGGAAAAGCTGAAAATCCTGAATTTGCTGCGGACGAGCGAGCTGAAGTCCCTGCAGATGCAAATGAATCCACATTTTTTATTTAATACCCTGAACATGATTGCCAAAACGGCATACATCGAGGATGCCGGAAAGACCGTATTTTTGCTGCAAAAGACCGCGCAGCTGCTCAGATACAGCCTGGATTATATGGGAAAATCCGTTACCCTGGCAAGGGAAATGGAAAGTCTGGGCAACTATGTTTATCTGCAGGAGCAGCGCTTTGGAAAGAGAATCCACTTTATCTTTGATCTGGATGAGCGGTTTCATCAGACACAGATCCCGTGCCTGA
>JAHZHG010000299.1 GCA_019420425.1 Clostridiales bacterium | reverse complement strand
ATTTGTTTTGTATTTAATACAGACATTGTCTTACCTCCTCTTGGCCTGACAGCGGCGTCAGCCGATCACAAATAAAGGCTGTCCGTACTCTGTCAGCTGCTCATTTTCAACCAGTATCTCTTTGATTATACCACTAAAATCGCTTTCTATCTCGTTCATCAGCTTCATTGCTTCAATAATTCCCAAAATCTGCCCCTTCTCTACCCGGTCTCCGACCTGGACATAGGGCTTTGCCTCCGGAGAAGGGGAATTGTAAAAGGTGCCCACCAGAGGGGCCTTTACCACATATCCTTCCGTCTCCTTCTGCCCGGGCGTCCCGTTCTCCTTTTCCGCCTGGATTCCGGCGGCGGGCGCCGCCGCTTCTTCTGCACGCACGGCGGGCGCATTTATGCGCTTCTCTTTTTTCAGCGACAGCTTTACGCCGTTTTCCTCAAGGGAAAAGCTGGTGAGAGAAGAATCGGACACGGTTTTTACCAATGTCAGCAGCTGTTCAAATTCCATATCTGTTTTCCTCGTTATCCGTTATACTTTTTCAGCAGAATACTGGCGTTGTGCCCGCCAAAGCCAAGGGAATTGCTGATGGCGTAGGGCACCTCCTCGTTCCTTCCCCGGCCCGGTACATAATCCAGATCCAGCTCTTCATCCGGGTACTGATACCCGGCGGTCTGATGAATGTAACTCTCCTCCATCTGCTTTACACAGTCGATCAGCTCAATTGCTCCGGCTGCGCCCATCATGTGGCCGGTAAAGGATTTCGTAGAGTTAATCCGCAGCCGGCGGGCATGTTCGCCAAATGCTTTTTTCACTGCCCTTGTCTCAAACAGGTCGTTATGGTGGGTGCTGGTGCCGTGGGCATTGATGTAGGTAATTTCCTCTTTGGCCACACCGGCCTCTTCCATGGCCAGTTCCATTGCCCTCGCCGCTCCCGAGCCGTCCTCTGCGGGAGAAGTAATGTGGTAGGCATCGTTTGTCGTGCCGTAGCCGGCAACCTCGGCAAGGATCTTCGCTCCGCGCGCTTTGGCCCGCTCCAGCTCCTCGAGAATCAGCACGGCGGCTCCCTCGCCCATGACAAAGCCGCTTCGCTCACGGTCAAAGGGGATGGAACACCGGTCGGGATCCTGGCTGGTGGAAAGGGCGGTCAGTGCAGAGAATCCGGCGATACCGCTGGGGCAGATGCTGCTCTCTGTACCTCCGGCAACCATGACGTCTGCCTCGCCGATCTGGACGGCCCGGAATGCCTCGCCCACGGAATTGGTCCCCGTCGCACAGGCAGTCACCACATCCAGGCTTTTTCCCCGCAGGCCAAACTGGATCGCCACGTTTCCGGCCGCCATATTGGAAATAATCATCGGCACAAACAGGGGATTTACCCGGCCCGGGCCTTTTTCCAGCAGGCGCCCATATTCCCGCTCGATTCCCTGAAGGCTGCCGATTCCGCAGCCGATGGAGCAGCCCACCCGAAAGGGATCCTCTGTTTTCATGTCAATTCCGGACTGCGTCAGGGCTTCCTTTGCCGCCGCCACCGCATACTGGCTGAACAGCTCCATCCGTCTGGCCGATTTCGGCTCCATATAGTCTTTTCCCACAAAGCCCTTGACCTCAGCCGCCAGCTTTACCTTGTAATCCGTCGTATCAAAATAAGTGATTGGGCCAAATCCTGTCTTTCCCTCCCGGATAGAGGTCCAGAAGCTCTCTACATCCAGGCCAATGGGAGTGATTGCACCCATACCGGTAATTACTACCCGTCTTAATTCACGCATAATTTCCTCCTGTTATTCCTGCTGCCGCCGTTACATAGCCATCCCGCCGTCTACGCACAATACCTGGCCGGTAATGTACGACGCCTGGTCCGATGCCAGAAATGCGGCGGCATCCGCCACATTCTCCGCCGTGCCGAACTGCCGTGCGGGTATCTGGCCGCAGATCTGTTCCCGCACATTTTCGGATAAAACGGCGGTCATCTCCGTCTCGATAAAGCCTGGGGCAATGGCATTTACCGTAATTCCCCGGCTGGCCAGTTCTCTGGCCATGGATTTGGTCAGCCCGATGACTCCTGCCTTTGAGGCCGCGTAATTCGCCTGGCCGGCATTCCCCATCACGCCGACCACAGAAGCAATATTTACAATCCTGCCCCCGCGCTGGCGGATCATCTGCCTTGACGCATGGCGGATGGTGTTAAAGCACCCCTTCAGGTTGATTTGCAGCACCCGGTCGAAGTCCTCTTCGCTCATCCGCATAATCAGATTGTCTCTGGTGATTCCCGCATTGTTGACCAGAATATCCAGGTGTCCGTGAACACGGATGATCTGCTTCATCGCTTCCTCCACTGCCTGGAAATCGGAAACGTCAAAGCCCATTGCCTCGGCCTTCCCGCCGGATCTGCAGATTTCCTCCGCCGTCTCCCCGGCCCGCTCTCTGGAGCCGCAGTAATTCACGATTACGTATGCCCCGTCCTCGGCCAGCCGCTTGGCGATCGCCCTCCCGATTCCCCGGCCTGCGCCGGTCACCAGAGCTACCTTCTGTTCCATATCGTTATCTCTCCTTTATTTTGCGCCGGTTTTCTTTCCTTTTGCTGTTTCCTTCCGGCTACTGATTCACTGATTCCTTTAGTTTATCCAAATCTTCCGGCCGTTCGATGTTTACCCCGGTCAAAGACCGGTCAATCTTGCGCAGGAAGCCGGTCAGTGTCCTGCCCGGGCCGATTTCCACAAAACGGGTAAAGCCGTCCTCGGCCAGCCGCTCCACGCTCTGCTGCCACAGCACCGAAGAGGCTACCTGTCTGGCCAGCAGGCTTTTCACCTGAGTTTCATCGGTAACGTACCTGGCCGTAACGTTTGTCACATAGGGCGTTTGTATCGGATGGATTTCTACGGATTCCAGCTCCTGCGCCAGGCCCTCGCCCGCTGCTTTCAGCAAGGGGGAGTGAAACGGGCCGCTGACCTTCAGCGGTATGCAGCGCTTTGCCCCGGCAGCTTTAAGACGCTCCGCCGCCTGGCTCACGGCTGCTGCCTCGCCGGTAATGACGATCTGCCCCGGGCAATTGTAGTTGGCCACAGAAACCTGGCCGTCCGTCTGACATACCGCTTTGCAGATGGCGGAGACGGTTTCTCCGTCCAGGCCCAGGATGGCGGTCATTGCCCCTCCCTCGGGAACGGCCTGCTGCATCAGGATCCCTCTTTTTCTCACCAGCCGGAACGCGTCCTCCCGGTTCAGCGCTCCGGAGCCGATCAATGCCCCGTACTCACCGAGGCTTAAGCCTGCGTAGGCCTCTGCCATATGGCCCAGCCCCGCTTCCTCAATTGCCGCCAGGATCGCGGCCGATACGGTGAGCATGGCAATCTGTGTGTATTCGGTAATATGTATCTTTTCTTCATCCGCAAAGCACAGCTCTGCAATATCCAGTCCGGTCACCCGGCTGCTTTCTTCGAAAACCTCCCGGCACACCGGAAAGGATTCATAAAATTCCTTTCCCATGCCCACATACTGTGCGCCCTGGCCCGGGAACATGAATACGGTTTTTCCCATAACTTCTGCCTCCGCAGAGATTAGGCTTCAACGCCCTTGGCGTGCAGGTAGTTGATTACGTCGCCTACTGTGGTCAGCTCCTCCAAATCCTCTGTGGGGATTTCCACACCGTATTTATCTTCCATCGCCATTACCAGCTCAAACAAATCCAGGGAGTCTGCGCCAAGGTCCTCTTTAAAGGAGGTCTGCTCGTTCACTGCATCCTCACTGCAATTCAACTGTTCCGCGATCATGGTTTTCATTTCTTCTAACATGGGTATCTCCTTTTTATTTTGATTATCAAATATTTTTAATATCATACTTCTCTATTGCGGGTTTGTCAAGATGAAAATGTGTTTATTCTGCAATCACTGCTGCCAGCAATACGGGAAATGAGGTGCAAGATAGTATACCTTTCAGGCATCCCAGAACGAAGCCGCA
>JAHZHG010000298.1 GCA_019420425.1 Clostridiales bacterium | reverse complement strand
ATCCCGAAAAAGGTGCCGCTGAATTTTCCCTCGCCGCCGGAAAGCTTTACCCCGCCCAGCGCGCACATGGCGATGGCCGTTGTCTCCCAGGTGTCTCCGGCATTTGGCTGTGCCGTATACAGTCTCGCTGCCAGCAGAATACCGGCGACAGCGGAGAACAGGCCGCACCAGGTATAGGCGGCAATCTTTATTCTTGCCACCTTCAGGCCCATCATCCTGGCCGCCTCTTCATTGCCGCCCACAGCGTAAAGTCCCATACCAAAGCGGGTATTCCGGCTGATATACATGCAGAGCAGCGTAAAGGCAATCAGCAGGATCACCAGAATATGTACGCCGAATATGCTGGTATTTCCCAGCGCCTGAATCATCGGATTGGAAATGGAAACCGGCTTCTGATGGGAAATCAAAAGTACAATGCCCCGCACGCCGAGCATCATTGCCAGTGTGGCGATCCATGAGGAAATCCGCATCTTTGCTACCATCAGTCCGTTGACAAAGCCGCACACCAGGCCGACGGCCAGACCGGCCAGTATGCCCAGAACCGGATTCACGTTAGCGGAAACCATACCCATAATTACTCCGCTTAAGGCCAGCACTGCGCCCACGGAAAGGTCGATCTGCCCGATCAGGATGACAAAGGTCATGCCGATCGCCAAAAAGCCTCCGTCACTGGCCGCCTTGCGGGCCACATTCATCAATGACGAATAGGAAAAGAAATTTCTGCTGGAAAATGCAACGCTGGCAAATACAACCAGAATCGCCAGGGCCAGAATCGCGCTTTTCGAGCCAAACCAGTTATATACTTTTTTTGCTTTACTCATCTTTATCCCTCCTATGCCGCCTTATCCCTCTGAATGTATACGGCAAGCACAATAATAATTGCTTTGAACACCTGTGCGTATTCATACGTAATATTGTTCATGTTTACCGTAATGTTAATCAGCTGCATAATCAGAGCGCCCACAACCGTTCCGAATACCTTTGCCCGGCCGCCTGACATACTGGTCCCGCCTACGGCAACCGCCGCAATGGCATCCAGCTCTGCCAGAAGGCCCAGAGAATTGCCGTCAGCCGCGCCGATTTTTGCCGTAGCCACAATGCCGGCCAGCGCGGCAAATACTGCGCTGTAAATATAAACAAACATCAGGGTTTTTGTGGTATTGATGCCCGCCAGCATCGCGGACTTCGGGTTATCCCCTACCGCCTGGATATGACGTCCCAGAATGGTTTTTTCCAGAATAAACCAGGTAACAAACACGGCGATAATGATGGGGATCATCTGAACCGGAATCACTCCGCCGATCTTGGCCGTGCCAAGGATGGTATAGCTGGATGCCTTTTCTCCGTTAATATAGAATATCTTTGCATCATTCGCCAGTCTGGCCACGCCGCGGACGCCCATCATCAGTCCCAGGGTAACCACCATAGCCTGCAGGCGCAGCTTGCCGATCATAAATCCCGCAATAATCCCTGCAAGTGAGCAGACCAGCACGCCCAGGATAATGGCCGGAAGGATGCCTACGCTTTCCAGGGCTTTGGCCGATACGACGCCCGCCAGAGCCATCACTGCGCCAACCGAGATGTCGATACCGCCGGTGGAGATGACTACCGTCATGCCCATACCGGTGAGAATGATCGTACAGGTCTGCGTAACGATATTCCACAGTGTACCCAGCTGGAAAAAGTTTGGCGTAATTACCAGATTCAGCAAAAGCATAATTGCCAGCAGAATGAACGCACTGTATCGCTTCAGCGTAGCAATGGTATCCTCCTTTGTTCTTCCCGCACTACTCATGTAAGCCGCCCTCCTTTTCCAATTCTCCTGCTGCGGATGCGATTGTCGCCATAATGGCATCCTGATTAATATCCAGGCCGCACAGCTCTCCCAATTTCTTTCCCTCTCGCATAACCACTACGCGGTCACAGTTCCGCTCCAGCTCCGCAAGCTCTGAGGAAATCATCAATACACTGATTCCTTCGCCGGCCAGCTCCTGAATCAGTTCTTCAATCTCTGCCTTAGCCCCGACATCAATCCCCCGGGTCGGCTCATCCATAATCACCAGCTTGGGATTCATGCAGAGCCATCTGGCCAGCAGCACCTTCTGCTGATTGCCGCCGCTCAGGTTCCGGATCGCCTGGTTCGGCGACGGCGTTTTAATCTTCAGGCGGTCAATGTATTCATTTACAATCTCATTCTGCTTCTTTTTGGACACCACACCCATCCTGCTGATCTGGGGGAGCAGCGCAATGGTCATGTTTTCTTTTACCGAAAGATGAGGGATGATTCCCTCCACCTTTCTGTCCTCTGTACAGAAGCCGATGCCTTTTTGTATGCTGTCCCGCGGAGATTTAAAGTGCGCCTGGGCATCCATCCAGAAAATCTCTCCCTTATCCGGCTGGGTGGCCCCAAAGAGCACCTTGGCCAGCTCCGTGCGCCCAGAGCCCAAAAGGCCTGCCAGACCCAGTACCTCGCCTTTTTTGATGTCAATCCCAATGCCGTTTAAGCGCATTCCCTGCTCGATGTTTTCCATTCTGGCCAGCTCCGGCGCGTCATCCAGCGTATATCCTGCTTTCGTCCGCTCCAGCTGCTTGGCTTCTCCGCCGATCATATAGGAAATCAGCCGCAGCTGATCGATTTCCTCAATCCCCACCTCACCGGAAAGCGCGCCATCCTTCAGAATAGTCACCCGTTCGCAGATTTCAAAAATCTCATCCAGGCGGTGGCTGATAAAAATCACCGCAATTCCCTTTGCCTTCAGCTTTCGGATAACCCCAAAGAGCACCTGTACTTCCTTTGTATCCAGAGAAGAGGTCGGCTCATCCATAATTACCAGCTTTGCGTTAACAGAAATTGCCCGGCCAATGGCGACCATCTGCTGGACAGCCGTGCCGTAGGTCTGCAGCGGCGCAGTCACATCCACATGGATACCCAGGTCTCCCAGAAGCTTTTCTGTTTCACTGATCATTTTTTTCCGGTCAACCTTTCCATATGCGGTCCTCGGCTCCCTTCCCAGGAACATATTCTCGTATACGGTCTGGTACGGTACCAGGTTCAGCTCCTGATAGATTGTGCTGATCCCCTCCTTCTGTGCTTCCAGCGCCGTCCTGGGGTTGATTTCCCTGCCGTCAAAGCGGATGGTTCCCTCATCCTTTGTATAGATTCCGGTCAGCGTTTTGATCAGCGTGGATTTTCCCGCGCCGTTCTCTCCCATCAATGCATGAACCTCTCCTCTGGCTACGGAAAAATCCACGCCGCGCAGCGCACGGACACCAGGAAAGTTCTTCACTATTCCTTTCATTTCCAATAAAATTTCTCTGGCCATATTTTCCACTCCTAATATAAGAAACGGCCATTTCCATACGTTAAGTGATAGAAATGGCCGTCGCCTGTTTTCATATCTTCACCATTCCGATAGGGAATTCTGTGATTAGAATCCTGCCTCTACAGAAGCGTTTTCGATGGTGTACAGGGTATCCTCGTTCTTGATTTCCGTGGGAACCTCTTCGCCAGCCTCTAATCTTGCAATCGTCTCAAATGCGATCGGTCCGAACAGCGGTGAGCAAGAGCAGGAGCAGAGCTGTTTTCCGGCCAGGATTGCTTCCATAGCTGCTGCCGGTCCGTCAATGCCGCCGACTTTGATGTCTTCGCCCGGTACATAGCCGGCCGCTTCGATCGCCTGGATTGCGCCCAGCGCCATATCGTCGTTGTGGCAGAATACATAGTCAATTTCGTCGCCCTGAGCCTGCAGGATGTTCTCCATCACTTCCTGGCCCTTATCCATTACATAATCCGCAACCTGATCCGCTACAACGACCAGTTCGGTGTCTTCGATTGCGTTCATGAAGCCTTCCTGACGGTCAATCGTGGAGGTAGCGCCCTGGGTTCCCTGGAGAATAACCACATTTCCTTTTCCGCCGCCGTCTTCGATGAAGGTCTTAGCCACCTGCTCAGCCT
>JAHZHG010000297.1 GCA_019420425.1 Clostridiales bacterium | reverse complement strand
GAAGGGCCATCCGAAACAGAGGCCCCGGAAACGCAGGCTTTGGTTCAGGCGGAAGAGCCGGTTCAGGAGGAGACGGAGGCGCCGGCAGAACCGGAGGCAGACCAGGCATCGGACGATGAGTACATTCTGGCCGGCAGCTCAGACCATGAGCTTACCGACGAAGAGCTTTCCGGCCTGTCTGCGGATGAGGCGCAGATGGCGATCAACGAGATCTATGCGCGGCACGGGAATGTATTCCAGTCCAGCGAGATTCAGTCCTATTTTGAATCCAAGTCCTGGTATCAGGCGGCAGACAGTATGTCGGGCATGAGCGATCTGGAGTGGGCCAATATTACTAAACTGCAGGAGGTTGTTGCGGCAAGGCGGTCTGCAGGTTAAGACAAAACGTTAAGGCATAAAGAGAATGAGAGAGGGACGCGATTATGGCATTGGATTTTGAGAAAAACAGGCAGGAAGTGGAAAGGCGGCTGAAGGAGCTTACAAAATATTGTATGATTTCCGGTGCGCTGGATTTGAATCTTTATCAGGAATATGATGTGAAAAGAGGCCTGCGTGAATCGAGCGGAAAAGGCGTGCTGACTGGCTTGACGGAGATTTCCGATGTCTGCGCATACCGTGTGGAGGAGGGAAAACAGATCCCCACGGAGGGCCAGCTGTTTTATCAGGGCTATAACGTAATGGATCTCCAGAAGGGCTTTGCCCACCGCAAATTCAATTTTGAAGAGACAACCTATCTGCTGATGTTCGGCGCGCTTCCGGACAGGCAGCAGCTTCAGGAATTTATCGAAATACTGAACGGATACCGGGAGCTGCCCAGCAAATTTGTCCGGGACGTAGTAATGAAAGCGCCCAGCGCTAACATCATGAATGCCATGCAGAAGGGCGTGCTGACGATGTATTCCTATGACGACAACCCGGATGATATATCCATAATGAATGTGCTGAAGCAGTCCCTGCAGCTGATTGCGACAATGCCGCTGTTTGCCGTATATGCCTACCATGCGTATAATCACTATAACTGCGGAGCCAGCCTGGTTATCCGCTACCCGGATCCGGGGCTTTCCGCGGCGGAGAATATTCTGCGGACCCTGCGCGCGGATGGAAAATATACGGAGCTGGAGGCAAAGGTACTGGATATCGCCCTGGTGATCCATGCGGAGCACGGCGGCGGTAACAACTCCACATTTACGACCCATGTAGTTTCCTCAACAGGCACGGACACCTACTCAGCGGTAGCAGCCTCCCTGGGTTCGCTGAAGGGACCGAGACACGGCGGCGCAAATCTGAAGGTGGAAAACATGTTTGACGATATCAAAGCGCATGTGGAGGATTGGACGGATGAGGCTGCGATTGCCGCTTATCTGACCAAAATTATGGATAAGGAGGCATTCGACCACAGCGGCCTGATTTACGGCGTGGGCCATGCGGTTTATACCATGTCCGATCCCCGTGCCGTTATCCTTAAGGAATACGCGCGGAGCCTTTCCGAGGAGAAGGGCCTTACCGCAGAATTTGAGCTGTACAATACCGTTGAGCGCCTGGCTGTCGAGCTGCTGACAAAGCGGAAACGACTGAGCAAGCCGATCTGCATCAATGTAGACTTTTACAGCGGCTTTGTTTATTCCATGCTGGGACTCCCCAAACAGCTGTATACGCCGATATTTGCCATTGCCCGTATTTCCGGCTGGTGTGCACACCGGATTGAAGAGCTGGTAAACGAAGGAAAAATTATCCGTCCCGCATACAAGTATGTGGGTACGCACCGGCCATATCTGGATTTGGATATGCGTTAGAACAAAAGAGAATCCCTGGGATGCGATGCGTATGCAGCGGCGCATTCCAGGTTTTTTTCTTATCTTTTTATAAAAAAGTGACTGAAGCGGCCAAATTTCGCCGGATTTGTGATAAGATAAAGAAAACGGCAAAGGGATCGGGTGCGAAGATGAGCGGAACAGATTTTGTCAGATTAGAAGAGGTAACCAAGGTTTATCAGATGGGAGAAGTCGCTATCCGCGCGGTGGATGGGATTTCTTTTTCCATTAATAAAGGGGAATTTGTCATTATTGTCGGCCCAAGCGGCGCGGGAAAAACTACCGTGCTGAATATTCTCGGCGGTATGGATACGGCCAGCAGCGGCAAGGTGCTGGTGGACGGAAAGAACGTAGCCAGGTTTTCTAAGCGGGAGCTGACCACATTCAGGCGCAACGATATCGGCTTTGTATTCCAGTTTTATAATCTGGTGCCGAATCTCACCGCCCTGGAAAATGTAGAGCTGGCGATGCAGATCTGCAGGCACCCGCTGGATGCCCGGAAAGTGCTTGAGGAGGTGGGCCTGGGCGAACGCCTGGGAAACTTTCCTGCCCAGCTTTCCGGAGGAGAGCAGCAGCGGGTGTCCATCGCCCGTGCGCTGGCCAAAAATCCGAAACTGCTTTTGTGCGATGAGCCGACAGGCGCGCTGGACTACCAGACCGGCAAGTCGATTCTGAAGCTTCTGCAGGATATGTGCAGGCAAAAGGGAATGACGGTCATTGTAATCACGCACAATTCGGCTCTCGCGCCGATGGCTGACCGGGTGATCCGGATCAAAAATGGACAGGTAGCTGATATGCGGCTGAACGAAAAGCCGATTCCGGTGGAACAGATTGAGTGGTAAAAAGAAAGGAATAGGAAAATTGAAAAAGCGGGCACTGCGTAAAGACTTTCATATGGAAATCAAAAAAAGCCTGAATCGTTTCCTGTCCATTTTTTTCATCGTGGCGCTTGGCGTTGCCTTTTTTTCCGGCATACAGGCCAGTGCCCCGGACATGCGTCTGACGGGCGACAGGTATCTGGATGACGCGGATTTCTGCGATCTGCGGATTTTGGGAACGTACGGACTGACAGAGGAGGATATTGAGGAATTATCTGCGCTGCCCGGAATTGAAGAGGCAGAGGCAGGGTATATGACGGATGTGCTCTGGGGGAGCGAGGGAAACCGGGAGGTGCTTCATGTGGAGTCGCTGTTTTCCCGGATGAATCAGCCGACGGTGAAGGAGGGACGGCTGCCCGAGAAGGACGGAGAATGCTTTCTGGACGACCAGCTGGCACAGGAGGGCGGCTATGCGGTGGGAGACGTACTGGAATTCTTCCCCGGAGAAGACGAGGACGATTATGCCTTAAAAAGCCGCGAGTATACGATTTGCGGAATCGGAACAAGCCCGATGTATATTTCCTTTAACCGGGGAAGTTCTACTCTGGGCAATGGTGAGGTGTCCGGATTTGCCCTGGTGGCGCCGGAGGCATTTGATCAGGAGGTGTATACGCTCTGCTACGCTTCGGTGGCGGGAGCCAGGGAGCTGACGGCCTGGCAGGATTCCTACGATGAGCTGGTAGAGAACGTCGCAGACCAGGCAGAGAGTATTGCAGATGTGCGGTGCGAGGCCAGATTCGCGGAAATACAGGATGAGGCGGCGGAGAAGCTGGAGGAAGGCAAAGAGGAGCTGGAGCAGTACGAATCCGAGCTGGAGGACGCCAAAGTGCAGCTGGCCGATGGAAAGCAGGAAGCGAAGGAAGAACTGACCAGCGCACGGCATGAGCTGAAGGACGGAATGGCTCAGGTGGCGGATGCGAAGGAAACACTGGCAAAGGCCAGGGAGGAGCTGGAGAGCGGTGAGAGCGAGCTGGCAGACGGACAGCGGGAGCTGAGGGAGAAGTCGGCGGAGCTGGCAGATGCGAGGAGCCAGCTGGACGAGGGATGGAGCGCTTATTATTCCGGCTATTCCACACTGGCCCAGAATCAGGCAGAATATGATGCGGCTTACCCTTCCGCGAAGGCAGAGCTGGATGCAAACAGCCAGAAGCTGGCGGACGGTAAGGCCCAGCTGGAGAGCGGCGCGGCTCAGTATGCGGCCGGCGCAGCCAAGATCAGCCAGGCCAGAGAAGAGCTGGAAAGCGGGAAAGCCCAGCTGGAATTCGGCCGGAGTG
>JAHZHG010000296.1 GCA_019420425.1 Clostridiales bacterium | reverse complement strand
TAAAACGGAGGTTCTTCTGCATTAGGCTGGTCAAGAAACTACTGTCTTTCGCCAATTAGCTATCGTCGGAAGACTTCCACCGGAAGGAAGTCAAAGAACTTCCGACTTTTAACCTATCGACTTTCGTATTCAGCTCCGGCAGGCCCACTATGCCCCGCAGACTGTAGGTGAATTTTGCCCCTTATGGGAGTATAGCCAAGGCATCCCTGAATTGAGCTGCGGCAAGCGCGCACGGGCGGAAAAGCGACAGTCACGGGAGCTCTGTCTGAGCGAAGCGAGTTTGCGGACGGGACTGTCCATAGGCGACGGACCAGAAGGGGCAAAATTTGCCGTGTCTGCGGGGCATAGTGGGCCTGCCGGGGCGTCCGGGAATCCAGTATGTGTAAAAAGCTATGCATTTAAACGGATTTATACTTTTTGTCAACGATATGGCGGTGATGTTCCATTTTTACCGGGACATTTGTGGTTTTGACTGCGTCTGCCCTATCACCTATCCGCAGGGAAACTTTGTGGAGATTAATTCTTTTGGAAAGGAGGAAAACGAATGGCATCCAGCCCGGAATTTGTCCAGTACATCGCTGACCAGCTCAGAGATGCGGGGAGCATCACCTACCGGAAAATGTTTGGTGAATACGGCATGTACTGCGACGGAAAAATCTTTGCCCTGATCTGCGACGACCAGCTTTTCATCAAGATCACCGAAGCAGGCCGCAGAATCGCCCCCGGCCTTCCCGAAGAGCCGCCCTACGAAGGCGCAAAGCCCTACTTTCTCATCGAAAATGTAGACGACCGCGCATTTATGACCAGCCTCGCGCAGGAAACCTGCAGCGCCCTTCCCGCGCCTTCGCCCAGGAAAAGCAGGGCAAAAACAAAAAAGAAAACCAAATAGAAATACAAAACTGCGGGCCGGCTCTATCACGCTGGCCCCAAGGCTCATTCCTTTAATCGTCGGTTTATATCTGAAGCAATATATAGTACATCGGTTACAATTACTCTGCCTCCCCTTATGATAAAGAACACAGAATAATTATCTAGGAGCATTCCCCTGATTCCTCTGCTGCGTTCCGGTTCGGAATCCATAATACAGATCCTTTTTGCAGCTTTGCATGGAGCTCCTCTGTGGTCATCAAATCCGCATTAATGGAAGCGGGGGTTTTGGGCAGAGAAACCGAAAAAGGTATACCGCCAGTGAGAGAAATCTGATGTAAGTACATATCGATAGCGGTAGACATTGGCACGCCAAGTTTAGCCAGAACAGCTTCCGCGCGTTCCTTTACTTTGGGAATATCTTGACAAATTTTACATAGAAAACACATAAAATTTACTGGGACAGGATAGCAGAGAAAATATGGCGTATCTATAATAAATATATGTTGGCCATGAGACACTGCAGAAGAGAAAAAAATACGGGAGAAAAAGCAGATGAAAGACACAGTACAGATTTTATTTGGACTCTTCGGAGGGCTTGCCATTTTCATCTACGGGATGAATCTGATGAGCGAGAGCCTGCAAAAAGCAGCCGGTGAGAAAATGAAGCACATTCTTGCACTGCTGACGAAAAATCCAGTGCTTGGCGTGCTGGCCGGAGCGCTGACAACAGCGGTACTCCAGAGCAGCAGCGCTACCACGGTAATGGCAATCGGTTTCGTCAGCGCGGGCCTGATGAATCTGCCTCAGGCAATATCCATCATTTTCGGCGCCAATATCGGAACTACTATGACCGCGCAGATCATTGCCTTTAAAATCAGTGATTACATCTATCTGTTTATCTTCCTGGGCTTTCTTGTTTCCTTTGTGGCGAAATCAGAAAAACTCAAAAATATCGGTCAGACGATCTTTGCCTTTGGCCTTTTATTCCTGGGAATCGAGACGATGGGAGGCGTAATGAAGCCCCTGGCCTCCAGCCCTGTTTTCACCGATATGATCGGCAGGGTAACGAATATTCCCGTACTTGGCTTATTGCTGGGTACGGTGATGACGCTGGTGGTGCAGAGCAGCAGCGCCACAATCGCGGTGCTGCAGAACTTTGCGTCACAGGCAGGGCCGGACGGCGTGACCAGTATCATTGGACTGACCGGCGCAATCCCCATTCTGCTTGGAGACAATATTGGTACCACCATAACGGCGCTTCTTGCCAGCATCGGACAGTCAAAGGATGCGAAGAGAACAGCCGCGGCGCATTGCATCTTTAATATTTCCGGATCCCTCATATTCATCTGGCTGGTAAAGCCATATGCCTCTTTAATCCAGTATATTTCCCCGAAGGGGCCAGAGGTAGAGGTGATCTCCAGGCAGATTGCCAATGCCCACACCGGATTTAATCTCTGCATGACCATCGTATGGACGATCCTGATCGGTCTGATGGTTAAAATAGTAATGAAACTCATCCCTGAGGGAAAGAAAGCCGAGACGGATTTTGCAGACCCGATCTATCTGGACAATAATCTGCTTAACCAGCCGGCGGCAGCGCTGCAAATGGTGGCAAAAGAAACGATCCACTGCAGCGAGGTGGTAAAGGGCATCCTGCGGGAGGTCGCAGAGGCGGTCCGGACGGAAAAGCCTGAGCTGCTGGAGCAGATCATCCTGCAGGTGGAAAAAATTCATGGCCTGAGCCTGAAAATCTCCGATTATATGGCAGAGCTGTTTTCCGCAGGCGTCCTGACTGAAGATCAGGCGAATAAAACGGCAAGGCTTATGTATATCCTCAGCGACATTGACCGGATCGCTTCCTTTTGCGCGGAGGTAGGGACGGAAGTCCGGAATAAAATCGATAAAAAATATGCATTTTCCCAGGAAGCAATGGAAGAGCTGGAGCATAGCCTGCGGATAATTGAAAAAATGTATGCAGAGACCGTACAGCTGATGGCGGGCGGCGAGCGGGACAAGGCAGAGGAAATCCTGGGCCAGAAGGAGACGGTTATGGAGCTGGATGTCAATATGCGGAAAAATCACATGTCCCGTGTGGCACAGGGAAAGTGCTCCGTCGGCCTGACCGTTCCGTTCAGCCAGATCCTTCACAGCATAGACCGGATGGGGAACAGCTGCGTCAACCTGGCAGAGACGGTTACCTCCCAGATTAATTTCAGATATTTTATTTTTGACGACAGAAATATGTAGTAACGGGGGACAGAGAAAACGTGGAAGAACAGGGAAAAAAACCGGATTATGAAAGCGAGATCATCCGGATTATCCGCAGCAACGACTCGCCGCAGATCATGAGAACCAGGCTTGAGGATTATCATGAAAATGACATTTCCGATATTTTTTCAACGCTGACCGTACAGGAAAGAAGAAAGCTTTATCGCATCCTGGACATCTCCATGCTGTCGGCCGTGTTTGAATATATAAATGAAGAAGAAGCCGGGAGCTATCTGAACGAAATGGATTTGAGCAAGGCTGCCGATGTCATTTCCGGGATGGAAACGGATACGGCGGTGGATTTGCTGCGGGAAATAGATAAAGAAAAGCGGCTGCTGCTGATCGAGCTTTTGGATGTTACGGCAAGAAAAAACATCCGGCTGATTGCCTCCTTCGATGAGGATGAGATCGGAAGCAGAATGTCCACAAACTTTATCTGTATCCGTGAAAGCCTGACGGTAAAGCAGGCCATGAGCGAGCTGATTGCCCAGGCGGAAAAAAACGATAATATCTCAACCCTGTTCGTTGTCAACGAGGCAGGCGTATATTACGGCGCGATTGATTTAAAGGAGCTGATTATTGCCCGGCAGGAAAATCCCCTGGAGGATTTGATTATTACCTCCTTCCCCTACGTATACGGCCATGAAGATATTGACGACTGTATCGAAAAGCTGAAGGATTATTCGGAAGACTCGATACCGGTGCTGGATAACAACAACCAGCTTCTGGGCGTAATCACCGCCCAGAATATCATCCAGGTAGTAGATG
Source organism: Clostridiales bacterium (assembly GCA_019420425.1). Classification (GTDB taxonomy): domain Bacteria; phylum Bacillota; class Clostridia; order Lachnospirales; family Lachnospiraceae; genus JAHZHG01. Next base: position 59 of record JAHZHG010000296.1, on the reverse strand, counting down.
AGGAGATGGGAGAGGACTACGCCATGCTGGCCGGCCTGACGGCAGAGGAGGATCTGTCC
>JAHZHG010000295.1 GCA_019420425.1 Clostridiales bacterium | reverse complement strand
CAGTATGGGCATACCATACGCGGAAGAATCTGCTGGGACAAAAACCGGGTTCCACATTCCTCACATTCATAAAATCCGCAAACTTTCGTTCCATCCGGCACATAATACATATATACTTTCCTCCTCTAAATCTCACCACGCAGCGCCGGCTCCGGAGGGACATGCATTACCGGATAACCGGAGGGAATCTGTTTTTCCAGAAACACCTCGATACTCCCTCCGCAGGCCATGCCCTCCTCTCCTGCCTCACTTGCGGTCATTCCTTCGCGAATGCACTTATATTTTTCCTCGTCCTGCTGCAGCATATTCAGGCATTCCCGGATAATCCGGCCCTCCACGTATCCGCCGCCGATGGTTCCAATGACCGTCCCGTCCTCCCAGACCAGCAGCTTGGTTCCCACATCCCGCGGAGCGGAGCCGTTTTTGGCAATAATTGTCGCAAGCACGCTCTTTTCTCCCACTGCCAGCGCCTCCAAAAGCTCCGGGGTATACTCGCTGATCTGCTTTTCTTCATTTTTCTTTTGTATGATCTGGGCAAGCACGGAAACGGCGATTTCCTCCGGAGACTCTGCTCCGATATCCAGGCCGATGGGTGTGCATACCCCATCCAGCAGCTCCTTCGGGATTCCCTCCTGCTGCAGCCGGTCCTTTACCATGCTCACCCTCCTGCGGCTGCCCATCATCCCCACATACGCATTGGGCTTTTGCACGGCCATTTTCAGGCATTGCTGATCAAACCGGTGGTCTCTGGTGACAATCACAAAATAACTGTCTGTGCTCCCCGGAATCTCATCCAGCCCATGGGCAAAGGAATCGCGGATTACCCGATCCGCCTTTGCCTTCCTTGCGTACTCTGCGAAGGTCGGCCTGTCCTCAATGACAATCACATAAAAGCCAATACGCTTCCCCATCTCGACAATCGGCAGGGAAACATGCCCTGCCCCGCAGATAATCAGGGTTTTTCTGCCTCTGATCCTTTCGCAGAAAACATCCTCTCCCTCAAGGGATAGCAGCCGGCAGGAGGGGAGGTCTGCGAACTCCGCAATGTGCCTCTGCAGAAATCCCTGCGCCATGCCGACAAAGCCCTCCCCCCTGCCCAGCACAAGCAGCTTTTCTCCTGTATGCTTTCCGCGGACTACTGTCGCCAGAACCATTCTCTCCTGTTCTTCCCTTTCACGCATAACCTGATAAATCCGGTTCATCTAACCACCTCCCCCTGCATATGGCGGCAGATAACTTCCAGGACGCTTCCTGCAATACATCTTGCCTTGTCTGAAATAGTAAAGCAATTTGCCAGCTCCCCACGGCGCGGGTCGATATCCGCCAGCTTAAGCCCCTCGGTCACAGGGTAGCCGTCCCGAAGCAGGCCCCGGATTATCCCGCTGATTGCCGCCTCGACCGGCTCTCCGCCGTGTTCTGTCTCAATCCGGGCAATCACCTCTCCCGCCGAAACAATATCGCCGATTTGATGAATGTTTCTCAGCGTTCCCTCTGCTTTTGCATGGATAACGCGTTCTGCCGTATACCCGCCAATGTTGCCCGGGATCCCGGTATTGGGCGCGGCCGCGCCCTGCCGGATAACCCTGCCCAGGTTGTGTCCGCGCTTTGTTTCGATCACCACGTCCACGTCCTCCCCGGCGGTAAAGCCGGGCCCCAGGGCGACGGTCAGCGGCGCCATGGTCCTGTCCGTCCCCAGGTTCTTTTTGGCCAGAATGGCATCCACCACCACCTCCGGCCCAAGCCCGGCGATACACCTTCCCGCAGGATCCACAAGCACCGGGACCCTGCCTTTCCGATGAATCCCTTCGATTTCCGCCGGCTCATCAATCCGTACTCCGGTCATGCCCTCCACCGTCGCCTCCCCCTGGTAAACCGCCTCGCACAGGGAAACCTGTCTCCGGATGGCTGCCGGATAATCGGTTTCCAGGACAAGGACGGGGAAGCCTGCCGCCCACAGGCGGTGTATCGTCCCGGTGGCCAGATCGCCGCCGCCCCGCACGATAATCAACTTTTTCACCCTGGACCTTCCTTTCTTCTGTCTGCCGCTATAAACGCACCTCTGCCAGCCGTCCGTACGCCATGCGCCGCAGCAGCGTCTCATACACGCGGAACTCCTCCGGCTTTATCCGCCAGCATATGCCGCAGCCGGCGGATACCGCAGCCGGAACAGGAATCAGCCTGCCGGGAATCCCCTGGCTCTGACAATAGCTTTCCATAGCGACTGCCTGTGCGGTGGTGTCAAACGTGATCAGGATATAATCGGCTTTTTCCCTCATCTTATTCTGCCAGCTCCTTTACTGCCTGTATTGCCGCGTCTGCTTCCTCCTCCGTGTTCATATGCGAAAAGCTGAACCGGACAGCTCCCTGCGCAGCTGTCCCCAATACCTGGTGCATAAGCGGCGCACAGTGCGCTCCCGCCCGGGTACAGATTTGGTAATCCTCCCACAGCCAGTCGCTGACCAGGGCGGAATCCACATTGCCTATGTTCAGCGATACAATGGCTGTGCGGTTTTCCGTCTCATAATCTCCATACAGCGTAATGCCCGGTATCTGCCTGACCCCCTGATAAAACCGGGCCGCCAGCGCCATTTCCCGCTGATGCAGCGTCTCGATCCCCTTCTCTTCCAGATACGCCAGGGCGGCGCGCAGCCCGGCAATCCCGTGGCCGTTCAGTGTCCCGGCCTCCAGGGCATCGGGCATCCGCGCGGGATGCTCCCTGTCATAGCTGTGTATTCCGCTCCCGCCCACCTTCAGGGGCGCCATACTGACCCCTTCACGGACGTAAATCCCTCCGGTTCCCTGAGGGCCCAGCAGACCCTTGTGGCCGGTAAAGCAGAGCACATCGATTCCCAGCTCCTCCACATGGATGGGCACCGCGCCTGCTGTCTGTGCGGCATCCACGATCAGGAGTATCCCGTGCTTCCTGGTAAAGGCGGATACCCGCTTCAGATCGGTGAGATTTCCGGTAAGATTGGAGGCGTGGGTAATTACCACCGCCCGCGTGTTTGGGCGCAGGCTATCCTCCAGGCAGTCATAGTCCGGCCTTCCCCTGCAGTCCGCGCCTGCATACGTCACCTGTACGCCTGCCTTTTCCAGGCGGTACAACGGCCGCAACACGGAATTGTGCTCACACACTGTGGTAATCACATGATCTCCCGCATGAAAAACGCCGGAAATCGCTGTGTTCAGGCTTTCCGTCGCATTAGCGGTAAAGGCGATCCGCGACGGGTCAGAAATATGAAACAGCCTGGCCAGGGCCTCCCGGGTTTCATAGATGATCCGCGATGCCTGCAGTGTGGGCGCGTGCGCCCCTCTGCCCGCATTTCCCAGGCTGCCCAGCGCCTCTGCCATTGCCTGTGCCACCTGCGGCGGCTTGCAGAGGGTGGTAGCCGCATTATCCAGGTAAATCATGGCTTTATGATATGTCCCGCCCGGGTCATTTTTTCCACGATGCTGTACATATTGGTCACGCCGCCCACCAAAAGCTTATCCTGCAGCCCGTAATGGTTCATGCAGGTGCCGCAGGTCAGAATCTCCACGCCATGGGCCTCCAGGGACTTCAGATCCTCCAGCTCCGGAGACGCCTCGCAGGTCAGGAAGGCCCCGGAGTTGTAAAACAGGATTGCAGAAGGCAGGGCATCCTGCTGGGTCAGGGCGTAGATAAAGCCCTTCATCAAAATCCGGCCAAGCTCCTCATCCCCCGTTCCCATAAACCGGGAGGAAATCACCGCCAATGTATCCCTGCGGCCGTCCGGCACACACCGCGCAGGAGTCTCCTCCGCCCTTTCTTCTTCCGCTCCTCCGACCGTCATTGCCACCCGGTATCTGCCCTCCTCCAGCTTTTCAGACTTCACCCCATACTGCTTTTGATTGGCCATCTTCGTCAGGTTCTGCACAGCTATCTCATTGTCTACGAATATTTCTACGGTTCCGGCTCCGTTTAATTCTTTGATCGCCTGCTTCGTCTTTACCACCGGAATC
>JAHZHG010000294.1:3291-4004 GCA_019420425.1 Clostridiales bacterium | reverse complement strand
TAGCGCTCTACCCATACCCGGGGAACTCCGGGAGAGGGGGTGAGGATATAGTAGGCGTTTTCAAACAGGTGGTCAGTGGCATTGGCATAGCCGGTCTTTTCCGAACCGGCCATGGGATGACCGCCGATAAACCGGCTGCCAAGGCCCAGGGACTCCACTGCCTGATGGATCGGCGTCTTTACGCTGCCTACATCGGTCAGAATACAGTCGTCGCGGACAACCATGGCCAGCTGTTCCAGAGCCGAGACGTTGGTGGATACCGGGGCGCACAGAAAGATATAGTCACAGGAAGAGAAGGCGGGATCCTTTGCAGAACCGCAGATGATATCCACGATGCCTTCCCGCTGTGCGCCGATCACGGTGGACGGCGTACGGCTGTATGCACAGATCTTGCATCCTTTATGATGCTTTTTCAGGGATTTGGCCAGTGAGCCTCCGATGAGGCCGAGGCCGATAAACCCATAGGTCATATCAAAATTTCCTTTCTGCCAGAGCAATGTACGGTTTCAGCTCAGCCGCCAGGCGGTCAAACTGTTCAAAGGTCAGGGACTGGGGGCCGTCGGAGAGTGCATGGCTGGGATCGTTGTGTACCTCGATCATCAGTCCGTCAGCGCCGGCAGCCACCGCGGCGCGGGCAAGCGGATCCACCAGCCAGGAAATTCCGGATGCATGGCTGGGATCGACAATGACCGGAAGGTGTGAAAGCTTTTTCA
>JAHZHG010000294.1:1845-3281 GCA_019420425.1 Clostridiales bacterium | reverse complement strand
CCCTTACGCCGGTGGCGTGACTGGGGTCTACGATAATGGGCAAATGAGATTTGGCCTTGATCACGGGAACGGCGCTCAGATCCAGCGTGTTCCGCGTGGAGGTTTCATAGGTACGGATGCCGCGCTCACACAGCACAATATTGCTGTTTCCCTCAGCCATGATGTATTCTGCGGCATTCAGCCATTCGTCAATGGTGGCAGAGATGCCGCGCTTGAGCAGGACAGGCAGCCCGGACTGGCCGGCCTCACGGAGCAGCTGGAAGTTCTGCATGTTCCGGGCGCCGATCTGGATCATATCTACATATTTTACCGCGGCCTCTATGGAACGGGCACTGATTACCTCGCAAATCGTATTCAGCCCGGTTTCCTCCTTGGCGCGCTTCATATAGCGCAGACCCTCCTCCTCCAGACCCTGGAAGGAGTAGGGAGAGGTACGGGGCTTGTACGCGCCGCCGCGGACAAAAGCAGCTCCGGCCTGTTTTACCCGGTGGGCAATGAGGAGCAGCTGTTCCTCCGTCTCCACTGCGCAGGGGCCGGCCATGATGGTCATGGTGTCCGGGCCGATTTCCGTATTGCCAACCCGGACCGAGGAGGGATGTGGGTGAAATTTTTTGTTGACGAGTTTATAGCTTTCCGTTACCGGTACGATCCGATCAACTCCGGGGGCCAGCTCCAGATTCTGATTCAGCAGCCTGGATTTATCCCCGACTACGCCGATAATCGTTACTTCTTTGCCCTCAGAGAGATGGGCGTCCAGACCCTTTGCTTCAACCAGGGAAATTACATGCTGTACGGCTTCCTTTGACGCGGAAGGCTTCATGATAATAATCATAATTTGGTCTCCTAACTGCAATATCGCGTATCTTTCATTTTACTATGCTTTTCGGTCATTGTCAACACTTCGACACGTTAAAGCGCACCAGTAAAAAGAAAAGAAATTATTTGTTAAAAGTGAATAAAATGCTTGAAATTTTATGACAATTTTAGTAGAATATATCCATAGCGTATTTCGGGAGGATGAACATGCTCTCAACTAACTAGTATTGGAGGATTAAAGCTATGAAAGTTTACACAAGTGACAAAATCAGAAACGTTGTTGTTCTTGGTCATGGCGGTTCTGGAAAGACCAGTCTGGTGGAATCCATGGCATACCTTTCCGGTATCACCAGCAGACTCGGCAGTGTAACCGAAGGAAACACGATCAGTGATTTCGATAAAGAAGAGATTAAGCGTAAGTTTTCCATCAGCACCAGCATGGTTCCGATTATCTGGGGGGATACGAAGATCAACGTGCTGGATACGCCCGGATACTTTGACTTTATTGGAGAAGCAGAGGAGGCGGCAGCTGCGGCTGACGCTGCCATTATCGTGGTAAACGGCAAGAGCGGTGTAGAGGTAGGAACGGAAAAGGCATGGGACCTGTGCGATAAATATAA
>JAHZHG010000294.1:0-1835 GCA_019420425.1 Clostridiales bacterium | reverse complement strand
CCGTATGATTTTCGTTACCAACATGGACTATGACAATGCCAGCTTCCGTGAGGTCGTGGAAGAGCTGACAGAGCTGTACGGAAAGAAGATCGCGCCGATCCATCTGCCGATCCGTGAGAACGAGAAGTTCGTCGGCTATGTCAACATCGTAAAGAAAAAAGCCAGACGTTATATCAATAAGAACGAAAAGGTAGAATGCCCGATCCCGGATTACTCCGAGGAGTATCTGGAAAAGTACCGTGAGATCCTGCTGGAGGCCGTTGCCGAGACCAGTGAGGAATTTATGGACCGCTATTTCGGCGGAGAAGAGTTTTCTGAAGCCGAGATTACCGCAGCGCTGCACACCAATGTCAGCGACGGCACGATTGTCCCGGTGGCCATGGGCGCCTGCGTAAACCTGCAGGGTATCCAGACCCTTCTGGACGATATCATCAGCTATTTCCCCAGCCCGGATAAACGTACGGTAGCCGGCGTAAATTCCAAGACCAAGGAGATTTTCGAGGCGAATTACGATTTTTCAAAGGCAAAGTCTGCGCTGATATTCAAGACCATCGTAGATCCGTTTATCGGAAAATACTCCATGATCAAGGTCTGCTCCGGCGTAATCAAGAACGACGATACGCTGTTTAACGTAGACAAGGATCTGGAAGAAAAGATCAACAAGCTTTACATATTTGAAGGAAGCAAGACCATCGAGGTACCGGAGCTCCACGCAGGAGATATTGGAGCTATCGGCAAGCTGTCCCATGCCCGTACCGGAGATACCCTGTCCACCAAGGCCACCCCGATTGAGTACGGCCGTGTGGATGTTTCCCGCCCGTACACCTACAAGCGCTACAAGGCGAAGAACAAGGGCGATGAGGACAAAATCTCCCAGGCGCTGACCAAGATGATGCATGAGGATCTGACCATGAAGGCAGTCAACGATGGAGAAAACCGTCAGACTACGGCATGGGCGACCAGCATCTGGATATTATTGTCAGCAAGCTTCTGTCTAAGTATAAGATTGAGATTGCCCTGGACAAACCGAAGGTGGCCTTCCGCGAGACTCTGCGCAAAAAATCCGACGTGGAGGCTAAGTACAAAAAGCAGTCCGGCGGACACGGACAGTATGGCCATGTAAAGATGCGCTTTGAGCCGTCAGGCAATCTGGAGGAGCCGTATGAGTTTAGTCAGGAGGTAGTAGGCGGAGCCGTTCCGAAGAACTACTTCCCGGCAGTGGAAAAGGGTATCCAGGAATCTGTACAGAAAGGGCCTCTGGCCGGGTATCCGGTAGTGGGCGTTAAGGCAGTGCTGTACGACGGATCCTACCATCCGGTAGATTCTTCCGAAATGGCCTTTAAGACCGCAGCTATCCAGGCGTTCAAGAAGGGCTTTATGGAAGCAAGCCCTGTACTCCTTGAGCCGATCGCTACCTTAAGCGTTACTGTTCCGGACAGATTTACCGGAGACGTAATGGGCGATTTGAACAAGCGCCGCGGCCGTGTGCTTGGCATGAATCCGGATCACAAGGGAAATACGATTGTAGAGGCGGATATTCCGATGACGGAGCTGTATGGATACTCCACCCAGCTGCGTTCCATGACCGGAGGCAGCGGCATCTACTCTTATGAGTTTGCCCGTTATGAGCAGGCTCCGAGCGATGTTCAGCAAAAGGAAATCGAGGCAAGAGCAAACCAGACAGGCGAAGAATAATACAACGGACAGTGTGGCCCCGGAGTTCTCCATAACTCCGGGGCCTGTTGTTGTGTCACAGTAAAAATACCCCCCTGCTATGCAGGGGGGAGGGCAGATCTTTAGATAAAAGTATGAGCTCCTGTGCTAGAATAAGAGTG
>JAHZHG010000293.1 GCA_019420425.1 Clostridiales bacterium | reverse complement strand
TGCAGGCTGCGCTTTACCACAAACAGATGATTGATATAGTTCATGCTGCACAGCAGATCCGGGTTGTAGTCCGGTTTGAAATGGGGCTGGAAATACCGCTTTCCATTCATGCTGACCTTATCCTCATCCGTATAGATAATCTCCGTTTCCGGGTGCTCCTCCAGCTCCTTCGCACAGAAAAACAGCGCTTCCGGCGGCAGCAGGTCATCGTGGTCGGCAAATACCAGAAAATCTCCTGACGTCTGTACAATTGCCCGGTTCGTATTCTCTGAAATCCGCAGCTGTTCTCCGTTGTGAATCGGCCGGATCCGCTTATCCTCCCCGGCCAGGCGATTCAGCAGGCCGGTCAGCGGAGAGTCTGCCCCGCTTCCGTCAGAAAGGCACAGCTCCCAGTCCGGATACGTCTGCGCCCGCACGGAATCCACCAGCTCCAGCAGGTAATTTTCCGGCGTCCGGTACAGCGGCACTACTATACTGAATTTGATCTTATGAGTAAACGTGGTATTCCGCTGCCGCTCCAGCTCCTCTGCGTCGGGGCAGTGCCGGCCTCTCCACTCCTCATAGCTCATATTGCCCTTCAGCCGCTCCTCCTGCAGCTTTTTCACCGTTTTGCGGAAGGTCTGTTTCACCCCGTTATGGCGCAGGTAAACCATTCCCTTGTTCCAGTATTCCCTCACCAGGGCCAGGCGGGAATCTCCCTCTTTTGTTTCTTTGATCCGGCAGCGGGCCTCAAGCTCGCCGTCCCTGAGCACCAGGGTCTGTCCGGCCTTCGCGACGGGTACCGTGATCAGAAAGCCGCAGTCTCCCAGCTGCTCTGCTTCATGGAAGGAAAATGCCACATCCGAGCGCGGAGAAAACGAGATTTTGCTCTCCAGCTCCCGTCCGTCTGCCCCCAGCACGCTCACCTTAAGCGGCTCTCTCGATGCCGCCCAGCCTTGGATCGTGGTACAGCCGTTTTCCTCATCCACGGTTACCCGGTCGATGCAGTATTCCGGCTCCTTCTGCTTTTCCAGCATACGCTTTACCGGAAGGTCAAAGGAAAGATGGCGTACCCCGGGCTCCCCCGGGTTGACCGTATAGACAGCCAGCTTTTTATATCGGGAAAGCTCCTTTGGCAGCTCCACCGTCAGAAAATATTCCTCGCCCACCTTCTGATTCAGGCCCAGATATTTTTTCCGCACAAACAGGTCGGTAAATTTCTCCACGGTAAACGCAAGGGCAGTCTGATCCAAGAAAATCTGAATTTCGTTCTTTTCCGGATTATCCTGGGGAAACCATCCCTCCAGTACAAATTTCTGTTTATCTGTAAAGTGGAATCTGCCCAGATTGACATTGAAAAAATATTCCATACCGTTAACTCCGTTTCGTCACTTTCTGATACTTCGTATACGCCTTCCAGACCCTGGTCTCCTCCATCTGGCGCAGCCGTTCCTTCAGCAGGGCGTTCTCCTCGGCCATCCGGTCATGGGCCTGCCAGGCCGCCTCCTCCAGCTCCCCGGTTTCGCAGGAAATATCCGCCTCCAGCGTGAATTTCTCTCCCGGGTCAGCCTGCTCCAGCACTACCCAGATCTGCGGATCGTCCGTGCTAAAATAAATACCCGGTCCGCCCAGCTCGTGTCCGTTGTGCCGCAGGGCTTTCTCCGCTCCGTCCTCTCCGTAAGCCCTCATCCCCCGGATCAGGCACCGGCAGGAGCAGGGGTCAATCCGCAGCTGCCTTTCTCCGCCCTTTAATTCTACCGTGATTTTCCGGGTGAACTCTTTGACAATGCCCAGGGCGTCTCCCAGCTCTCCGTCGTCGCAGGCCGGATATTCCAACTCCCCTGCGCTGATTCCGCTGCCAAAATCCCGGTACAGCTGGGCGGCGTACTGATCAGCCCGCAAATCCGCCGTCAGCTCCTCCAGCGTCACGCAGCCGGGAGAAATCCGTTCATACAGCTCCCGCAGGGGGACTGTTCTTCCCTGGATATACCGCTGAAAGCTTTCCTCCATCCCGGCAAAGCAGCGCTGCTCCTCCTGGGATATCCCGGCCATGCCAAATAAATCCAGATCATGCAGCATCCGGTTTTCCCCCATCTCATGCAGGAAATAATGGAATGCGCGGTAAACGATAAATTTTACCGGAACCGGAAAATCAAATGTCCATTCATAATCCAGCAGATTCCAGCAGCCTTCCTTTGCAATGATATTCTCAAAAATCAAATCGATATCGCTGACCCGCAGGCAGAGCCAGTCTTCGGCTGCCTTTCGCATATTCGGTCCGATATTGCCGAAAATCCCGGAAAACTCCGGCGTCACCGCAAAGGGGCGGTCTGCGCAGCCGTAGAGAACGGCAATGTACCTGCTGAATATATCCTCAAGCTTTTCTGTTTTTCCGGCGTCCAGCAGTCCCTTCAGCTCATCATGGAGGGTCTGTCCCTCCAGAAAGGCGAAGGACACACTGCCGTCCCCTTCCTCCCGGCACCGGTTTGCCTTTACCGTAAATCCGGACAGCAGAGGAATCTCCTGCAGTAAAGAAAAGCATGTGTTTAGCTGCTCCTCCCACTCGGGCAAAGCAGCCACGTGCCCCTTTGCCGAGGCATCCGCCGGAAGCTTGCGCACACTGCGGATGCCGCCCTCCTCCCGTATCTCTGTCCGTATGGCAAAGCGGGGATCGCGCTCATTGGAGTGGCGGCAATAGAGCAGCGGAGCGACCCGGCGAAGCCCCCGCTCTGTCCTGGCCGCCGCCATCAGATAGCTATTGGCCACCTGCGCATAGATTCCTGCGCGGATCGCCGTTCCATACGCCCGCTCCTCGGAAAAAAGCGCCAGCCGGTCATGGGCAAAGTCCAGATACCTCCCGCCAAGCTCCTGTTCCTTTGGCAGCCATCCGTCCGAATACAGGGACTGCGTAAACCTGAGGTCCGGATAGGGGTAGAAAAAACGTACGGCCAAAAGCCCGGCGCGCTTCGCCAGCTCCTCCAGCTCTTTTCTGCTCATTCCCGGCTTTAATCCACACTGGGGATATCCCTCCGGCCCGTCGAAGAACCGTCCGCTGTTCTCCTCCCGGCACCCGGCGAGATACCGCATCCCCAGCGGATTCGGAACGGCCAGAAGGAGGATGCCGTCCTCTCCCAGGAGGGACGCCAGCTCCCCGGCCAGCTCCTCTGCCGTGGAAAAGCCCAGCCTGTCGGCTCCTGCCAGTCCATCCACCGCTGCAATCATATCATACGCATGATCCAGCTGCGGCCGAATATCCCCGGCCCAGCTCCCGCCAAGCAGCGAAATCCGCCCGTCAGGCAGCTCCATAAGCTCCTTACGCTTACCGGCAATCTCCCGCATTTCCCGGTCGCCCTCCACACAGGTCAGCCGCTTTACCCTTTGGGCCAAAAAGCCGCTCAGCGCCCCGCAGCCTGATCCGAATTCCAGTACGGCTTCCTCCCCGGTAAAGGGATACCAGTCCAGGAGATTGGCCCGCAGAGGAGAAAACTGCCGCAGGGCCTCCCAGGAAGGCGCTTTCTCCAGCTCTTCCCTGCGCCTGTCCCCGCTTTCCAGCCCGGCCAGGGCCTCCAGCTCCTGTTTTTGCAGCTGATTCATGTGTTCCCCTCCTCCCTCTTCTATCTACTCTGCATACAACAAAAATGTGCTTCGCACCTTCCCGCGACTTTTATCTATCTCCCAGAAGCACATTTTTGCCGCGCCGGATGCATATTGCGCAGCAATAGAATACCTCTTGCATCCGTGCGCATCCTGCCGGAGGCTTTTATCTCATAGGAAAATACTACTCCACCCGGATCCGGGAATTCATGTCGTAAAAGCCCACCGTATTTTTCTCCGATACCACTGTGATATTGCATACATCATACAGCCGGTGATACACCGTAAATTCTCCGTCCACAAATCCGGTGCACCCCAGAGACAGCAAATACTCTCCCCCCTGCAGATTCATCAGCTGAGTAAAGGTAGCTGTCCGGGTTTCCCCCTTTTTCGGCGGGGTAAAGGAAATCTTTTCAAACATCGTATTTGTCCCT
>JAHZHG010000292.1 GCA_019420425.1 Clostridiales bacterium | reverse complement strand
GATCCCCATGCTGACGGATACAGGAAAGCCACGGTATTCTCCGGTCAGCGCCAGAAAGATCCGGTTTACGATTTCCTCAAGGCTTCCCCTGTCCTCCAAAAAGACCATAAATTCATCCCCGCCGACCCGTGCCGCGATGTCGCTGCCAAGGACGGCACTCCGCAGTTTTCCTGCTGTATAGCGCAGTACGTGGTCGCCGAAAATGTGACCGTACTGATCATTGGCTGTTTTAAAAAAATCGATATCCATGAGAATCAGGGCAAAGTCGGTGTCCTGCTGGGAGCTAAGCCGCTGTCGGATGCATTCCTTTGCATACGTATGGTTTGTCAGGCCGGTCAGGACATCGCTGGTGGCGAGATGTCTCAGAGCGCTTATCCGGATATACTCTTCGTGGATATTTGCTATTTTCCCAATAATTATGCTCCCGTTTTCTGTCTGAACCGGATGCCAGGAAATCCGGTGCCAGCATATGGTTTTTCCCAGATTCAGCGCTACATCCATCCGGAGAGAACGGCCGGGTGTACTTTGAACGAAGGTATCCGCTATGCTGTGCAGTGTGCGTTCGCCAAACAGGGAAAGAAGCCGGGAATCAGCGGCCGGATTTGCGGTTACCCTGCTTAGCCCCGCTTTTTCTGCTCCCCAGCCAGACAACAGAAGTGTGGGCGGGACGGATGTATAGGCGAAGACAATTTCTTGAAACAGGGCAGAAAGGGTCTGATAATGTTCGAGTTCATACTCCAGGTTCATAGCAGCCTCTTTTCTCTGCGTCTCCAAAATCATACCCTCGCGGGACGCCCGAAAGGGTATACCTTAATGCACGGCGCCCGCTCCAAAGGAGCATGTATTACGGGATGCCCGAAAGGGTAAACCATATCGCGCAGCGTCCGCTCCAAAGGAGCATGGATTGCGGGATGCCCGAAAGGGTAAACCATATCGCGCAGCGCCCGCTCCAAAGGAGCATGGATTGCGGGATGCCCGAAAGGGTAAACCATATCGCACGGCGCCCGCTCCAAAGGAGCATGGATTGCGGGATGCCCGAAAGGGTAGACTTTTCCGGTCGGTTAATGCTATAATGATTTCAGTTGTATTTTCTATGTAAAATACCCGTTATCTTTCCATTTTTTACTGAACGAAAAAGTCTACCTTTTGCGGATAGAAAAATGATTTACTGACAGTGAACCCAGCGAAGAAATGTGTCCTGGGATACGCCCAGCAGTCTGGCTGCCTCCCGGGATACGATTCTTCCCGACTCCCACTCTTCTTTCACACAGGAAAAGTTATCGGGAAGAGGCAGCTTTGGACGTCCAAACCGCACGCCTCTCTGCCGCGCCGCCGCTATTCCCTCTCGCTGGCGCTGACGTATGTTTTCCCGCTCCGTCTGTGCGACATAAGAGAGAATCTGAAGCACCAGGTCGGCGACAAAGGTACCGGTCAGGTCACGCCCGGATTTTCGGGTATCGAGAAGCGGCATATCAATCACTACGATATCGGCTTTTTTCTCCTTGGTGATGATTCGCCATTGATTCTGAATTTCCTCGTAATTTCTGCCCAGACGGTCGATTGCCTTGACCACGAGGATGTCTCCGGATTTCAGCTTGCGCATTAGCTTTTTATATTGCGGCCGGTTGAAATCCTTTCCGCTGAGTTTGTCCGTAAAGATATTGCCGTCCGGGACTGGAAATTGCTGCAGGGCGAGGATTTGTCTGTCCTCACATTGATCCCTGGCGGAGACACGTACATAACCGTAAATGGCTGGCTGCATAAGTTTTCCTCCTTTATCTGGTTAATTTGCTGTTTTACCAGGAATAGTATCTCCCGGCAGGGCCATTAGCATGACAATGAGGAAAATGAAAATTGATTTACATAATTAAATTCTGTAAACGAAAATGGATTAAAGCTCAAGAATAATCGTAAATGGGCCGTCGTTGCACAGACTGACCGCCATTTCTGCGCCAAAGCGCCCAGTCTGAACCACCGGTACCTGCTTTCGGCATTCACTGATCACATATTCGTACAGTTCATTGGCCATATCCGGTGCGCCCGCTGCGGAAAAGCCGGGGCGGTTTCCATGCCGGCAGTCGGCATATAAGGTGAATTGGGATACCAGGAGCAGTTCTCCATTGACGTCCTTCAGGGAAAGATTGGTCTTTCCGTTTTCGTCCTCAAAGATGCGCAGGCCGAGCAGCTTTTTGATGTATTTGTCGGCTTCCTTTTTCGTATCGTCCTGGCTTACGCCGATGAGAACCAGGAGGCCTTTCCCGATTTTTCCTACGGTTTCTCCCTGAATGTCTACCTGCGCGTGCGTTACCCGCTGAATAACCAATTTCATGTTCTTCTCCTTTTTTAACAGATAAGTTTTTCTTGAATTTTTCCTGGATTTATACTACTATCAATAGCGTTGGTGCACACCGACGCTGCATCCACAGAAAGGATATATATGTGATGAAATTCCAGCAGCTTTTAAGCTATACCAGAAAAGCCGTGGACGAATACCAGATGATTGATGAGGGCGACAGCATTGCCATCGGTATATCCGGCGGCAAAGACAGCCTCACCCTGCTGTATGCCTTAAACGGCCTTAAACGCTTTTATCCGAAGCATTTTACGATCAGGGCAATAACGGTTGATCTGGGCTTTAAAAACCAGGATTTGGGGGAAATAAAGGCGCTGTGCGAGGAGCTGGGTGTACCGTATACCATTGTCCATACGGAGATTGGCCGGCTGATCTTTGAAGAACGCAGGGAAAGCAACCCCTGCTCCCTTTGTGCCAAAATGCGAAAGGGTGCGTTAAATGACATGGCCAAGCAGCTTGGCTGCAATAAAATTGCCTACGCCCACCATAAGGATGACATCGTGGAAACCATGCTGCTCTCCCTCATCTTTGAGGGCCGTTTTCACTCCTTTTCCCCGCGGACGTACCTGGATCGGATGGATCTGACGGTGATCCGGCCGCTGATGTTCGTGGAGGAGGCTGAGGTGATCGGCTTCCAGCATAAGTATAACCTGCCTGTAGCCAAAAGCCCCTGCCCCGCCGACGGCCATACCAAGCGGGAATACGCAAAGGAGCTTCTGCGCAGCCTGAACCGCGAGCATCCCGGCGCCAGAAACCGGATGTTTACCGCAATTCTGAACGGACAGATCGCAGGCTGGCCGGAACGCATTCCCCATGTCCGGGGGAAGGCTACGCCCTGAATTTCTGCAGCAGCTCTTCCATATACCGGGGAAGCGGTGCGGTAAATTCCATGTACTCTCCCGTCCGGGGATGGACAAAGCCCAGAACCATGGCGTGCAGGGTCTGGCCCTGGAGCCCCTTTATCGGGCATTTGGCCGGCCCGTAGACGTCGTCGCCCAGAATGGGGTGACGGCGGCTGCTCATATGCACCCGGATCTGGTGTGTCCTGCCGGTTTCCAGGGCACATTCCACATAGGTGAAACCGCTGAACCGCTCCAGAACCCGGAAATGGGTGACGGCGGGCTTTCCGTTTTTCTCATTTATCGCCATTTTTTTCCGGTCGGTCGGGTGACGGCCAATGGCTCCTTCAATTGTGCCTTCATCCTCGCGGATTACCCCGTGGACGATGGCGCGGTACCGTCTGGTAATCGAATGTACCTTCAGCTGTTCAGCCAGCCCGGCATGGGCAAGATCCGTTTTGCAGACCACCAGTGAACCGGTGGTGTTCTGATCAATCCGGTGTACGATTCCGGGGCGCATTACGCCGTTGATGCCGGAGAGACTGCCCTGACAGTGGTACATCAGGGCATTGACCAGCGTCTGGCTGTAGTGTCCGGGACAGGGATGAACCACCATCCCCTTGGGCTTATTGACGACCAGGAGATCGTTGTCTTCATAAAGAATATCCAGAGGGATATTCTCCGGTTCGATTTCCGGTTCTGCGGCTTCGGGGATATCCACCCGGATCACATCCTGGTCTGCGGTCCTGTAGTTGGCCTTCACCGGCCGGCCGTTTACCTGCACCTGCCCCTCTTTAATCAGCTTTTGCAAAAAGGAGC
>JAHZHG010000291.1 GCA_019420425.1 Clostridiales bacterium | reverse complement strand
GGAGGTATTTACCTTGTCCACCTTGGCCAGAGCCTGCTGTCCCTTGGCAAAGTCAAATACAATCTGCTTGATGGCATACATGCCCAGCATCAACGCCAGCATATCAATGCCGCCGGTCATATGGGAGTTTCCGAAGGTAAAACGGTATGCACCGTCCAAAGGCGCCAGGCCGACGCAGCTCAGCAGAAGTCCAAGGAATGCGCCCAGAAAGCCTTTAAACACATTTCCCTTTACCAGAGAGGAAACCATCGTTACCGCGCAGAAGCAGAGGGAAAAATACTCCCACGGCCCCAGCTTTAATGCCCAGTGGGCAATAAACGGGGGCAGAATCGCTGCGATCAGCACGCTGCCTGCCGTGCCGATAAAGGATGCGACTATACCGATCAGCAATGCCCGGTGGGCCTGCCCCTTTTTGCACATGGGATAGGCGTCAAAGCAGGTGGCGACGCTGGAGGGCGCGCCGGGGATACCCAGCAGCGTGGCCGCGATAAACCCGCCGGAGGTGCCGCCGATCGACATCCCGATCAGCATGGTAAAGCTGATGCTCGTCGAAAGCCCAAAGGTCAGCGGAAGCAGTATAGTCATTCCCATGCTGCCCGTCAGCCCCGGAATCGCTCCCAGAATAATACCGACAACCGTACAGGCAATCAGCAGAAGCAGATGCGTGGGCTCCATTAAGGTTTGAAACGCACTGAAAAAATAGGCCATTTTCTATCCCTCCCGAAAACAAGATTCCCTTTGGCAGTGACAGCCTGAACAGTGAAGTAAAAATCACATGCAAAAGCGCAGTCGTCGCCACCGCCACAATGACTCCGATCACATAGTTATATTTTTTCTCGCAAAAATACCGGCTGAGGCCAAATACGGCCAGCGGCGTAGAAAGAATAAAGCCCAGATAATTCAGGCCGATTCCATATGCCGCCAGGATGACCATCGTCACGGCCAGTCTCTTTTTCCCTTTTCCGTCCAAAAACGGCTCTTTTTCCTGATTCTTCCTTTCCGTAATCAGTATTCCGATCCCGCAGGCCAGAATGCCCAGCCCTGCAATCAGCGGGAACAGCCGCGGCCCCGGCTCGTTTAATTCCACCCGGACGTTAATCAGCTGCGAATAAATCGTGACTGCCAGCCCGAATACCAGAGCGCCCATCCCCAATACTTTGTTTTTACCCATCCTGCTCCTCCTTATATGAACGGGGCTGCCCTGAAGCTTGTTCAGGCCAGCCCGTTATTCCCCAAATTTCTTCAGAAGCTATTCGGACAATCCAAGCACCTCTGCCAGCTCGTAAGCGCTCTCCATTTCCGCCTCTGCATTTGCCGCTGCTGTTTCCCGATCAGTAGTAATCACCGGGTATCCTGCCGTGCTCATCTTTTCCTGGAACTCGGCGTCCTCCGTCATTTCACAGAGCACCTCGTTGATTCTCTGCGCGGTTGCCTCATCCACTCCGTCCGGAGCCCATACATACATATAGTTTACCGCCATCGTGGTATAGCCCAGCTCCTCCATCTGTTCATAGCCATTTTCCTCTGCAAATTCCGAGGCGTTAGATACGGAAAGGATCTTCAGCTCGCCCGCATCCGCATACTCCTTTGCCGACGCAAGGGTAACCCCTGCCAGGCCAATAAACCCTCCGGCCACATTGGTCAGCTTCTCTGACTCACTGCTGGCGTCCACCAGCGCCAGGTCTATCCCTGCTGCCTGCTCAATCGCTCCCCACTGGAAATGGGACATGCCCTTTGCCGAATATGCCGCATTTACCTTGCCCGGGTTCTCCTTCGCGTATTCAACCAGTTCAGAAAATGTATTGTATGGCGCATCCGCCGGTGCAATGTACGCAGATTCTCCCAATGTGCAGATTTCTCCGACCACGTCCAGCTCCTCTACCGGGTTAAACGCCACATTTCCTCCTGCTGCTTCCGCAAACAGGGTCGAATGCTGAAGCATTAAGGTATAGCCGTCATTTTTCGCACTGTGAACCGCGTCATAGGCAACTGCCTTTGTGTCATAATTGGTTACTACTACTACCGCATCCAGCTTATTCTGGAAATATTCCTGCATCAGGCGGGCAATCGTGTCATTCACGCCGCCGGCCTTTGCCGGTATAATCATCGTTATGTTCTCATCCGCCGGCCAGGTGGACTCCTCCGCAAGGCTCATGATTGAGGTGCCGGAAATTATTGTTCCCATTGCAAGCGCTGCGGAAAGCACCGCCGCCAGTTTTTTCTGAAGTTTCATTTGAAATTCTCCTTTCGTTTCCTTTCTTCTCTTTTTCCTTATCTTTCCATGTTTTTAACTATTTCTTATTTTAGCTTTTCCTCTCCTTTCTATCTATTCTCAGAATGGTTATTTTTTGTGATTTTTGTTTATTTTTCTTTCGCTGTCCTTGTGATTTTTATTATATTTCATGTTTTCTTTCTTTACAACCATCAAATATTTATATATACTATAAGCAAAAGTTATATTATGGAGGATATATGGATGAACACCCGGCAATTAGAATGTTTTCTGGCTGTTGTTGAACACAGCTCCATCAAGGAAGCGGCCGTTTCCATGGGCATGACCCAGCCCGCCCTCAGCAAGTGCCTGGCTGGGATTGCCCGGGAGGTTGGCGTGCCTTTGTTTAAGCGCGGACGCCATCTCGTGCTGACGCCTGCCGGCCAGTATTATGCGGAGGCCGCTTACGAAATCATGGAGGTAAAACGGCGCACCTACGAAATGATCCAATCCAGCTGCAGCCCCGCCGCTGAACGGTACTCCATTGGCGTGTCGCCGCACATCGGCTCTGATTTATTCAGCTATGTCTACTCCCAGTATCACGAAAAATGCCCCTATGTCCAGATGGATGCCTACGAAGGCGCATTTAAGGATAACATCCGCCTTTTACTCCACGGGAAACGCGATATGGTCATTGGAATCGAGAGTCCGGAGCCCATCGAGCAAAACAAGCTGATCTTTTACCCGGCCATACGTTCCGAATGGCTGGTCGCGATTGCCGAAAACAACCCCCTGGCTCAGGACGGCGCGCTGAACGCAAAGGCCGGCTGCCCAAAGCTCCCGCTGATCCAGCTTCAGGATGTCCCCTTTATCGGCATGACCCAAAATACCTTCAGTCATGACCTTCAGCTTTCCCTGGCCAGGCAGGCCGGCTTCACCCCGCTGACGGTATATGAGACCAGCAATGTTTACCTGTCAAGGGACATGACGCGTATCCTGTCCGGCTATACGTTTCTGCCTGCTGACCGCTGTGTAGCCGGATGCGGACTGCGCTACTTTTCCAGCGATCCGCCCTGCTACACGGCTCCCGGGTTTTACCTCCGGAAAAATCTGGAGATTACCGATTCCTTTGCTTATTTTCTTTATCTGCTGACCGCAAAGCTTTTGGAAAATGAGCCCCTGTATCCTGACGTCACCTGCCTCAGCCCCTTTCTTACCGGGCTTCTGAACCGTTTTGGAGGTTCAGCCTATGTTTAACACACGGCAAATGGAATACTTTCTGGCAATTGCCGAAGAAAAGAGCCTCACCCGGGCTGCCGAGCGCCTCTACATCAGCGAGTCCGCCCTCAGCCAGTTTTTAAATAAGCTGTCTCAGTCCGGGCTGCCAAAGCTCTTTCTCTACACCGGCGGAGAAATGACGCTTACTGATGCGGGAAAAATTTATTTAAACGGTGTGCGTACGATTCTGAAGATACGCCAGGATGCCATGCGCCGTATGCTCTCTCCGGAGCAGGCCGTTTATCCGCCCCTGCGGATCGCTCTGCTCCAAAGCCTGCATCCGGTTTTTTATCAAACTATCCTGCCGGCGTTTAAGCAGGAGTTTCCCTCTGTTCTGGTGGATATCCGCACGCTGTCTTATATGAATATTTCGGAAATGCTGGAAGAAAACAAAATCGATATGGTTATTTACGGAGATATGGTAAAGGAATGCCCTCCGAGCAGCATTATTCTTGCCCAAAGGGAGCTGGTCCTCCTGGTTCCCGACAACGGCGATGCCCATTCCCTCCCCATCGCGCTGCCGCAGGCAACCTCAAACTTTTATTCTCTGCA
>JAHZHG010000290.1 GCA_019420425.1 Clostridiales bacterium | reverse complement strand
TCAGCGACGGATGGACAACCTCCCCACCATAGCGGCATCCGGGAATCCAACATGATGCCCCCCCTTATTTATCACTTCCCCCAAGTGTCGGCAATATCATTTCCACCTCTCCGTGCGGCCGCGGTATCACATGTACGGAAACCAGCTCCCCGACGCGTCCCGCCGCTGCCGCGCCTGCATCTGTTGCCGCCTTCACTGCGCCCACGTCCCCTCTTACCATTACGGTGACAAGACCGCCTCCCACATGTACCTTTCCGATCAGCGTTACGTTCGCTGCCTTTACCATTGCGTCTGCCGCCTCAATCGAGTCAACCAGTCCTCTTGTTTCGATCATTCCCAGTGCCTGTAATGCTGCCATATCTTTTTCCTCCTAACTATGAATACGATAGATAACCTTTATTTTGCGCGCAGGCGCTGAATTACCGCCCGCGTTATTGCCTCGATATCCGCTTCGGAAAACTCCTCCGTATGAGGCTCCCCGTCTCTTAAGTCCCCCAGCTCGCATTGACCATAGGCTACACGCCGGATGTTGATCAGATTCATCGGGGTAATGTTGTCTGAGGTTGCGCTTCCCCCTACGGCTCCGCAGCCCAGCGTCAGGGCGGGTGCAAGTCCTGTGGTGGCGCCTACGCCGCCCAGCGCGCCCGGCGTGTTGACCAGAATACGGGATACCGGCTTTTTCATGGCAAATTCCTGTACCACCTGCTTATTCTGGGTATGCAGGGTCATGGTGTGTCCGGCTCCCTCGTTTTTGAGAATGCGGATGCATACCTCGCACGCCTCTTCCCAGCCGTCCGTCACAAAATATGCCAGAACCGGGCAGAGCTTTTCTCTTGCATAAGGATTTTCCCGACTGATTTGACCGGTATCCTGCCGGGCAATCAAAAGCCGTGTACCATCGGGAATCTGCAGCCCCGCCATTTCTGCAATCTGCCGGGCCGTTTTGCCCACAATTTTCGGATTCATGGTTCCGTTTGCTCTCAGCAGAAATCCGGAGAGCTGCTTTATCTGTTCCTCAGTAAGAAAATATCCCCCCTGCCGTTTCAGCTCCCCCTCTACCTGGGAAGTGATACAGCGCTCGGTGACGATCGACTGTTCGGAAGCACAGATCGTTCCATTATCAAAGGTCTTGGAATCCATGATTCTCTGCACAGCCGCCGGAATCTCGGCCGTTTTTTCGATATAGGACGGCCCGTTTCCCGGCCCCACGCCCAGCGCCGGATTTCCGGAAGAATACGCCGCATGCACCATGGCCTCGCCGCCTGTAGCCAGAATAATGCCCACATCCTTATGCTTCATCAGCGCCTCGGTAGCCTGCATGGTTGTCAGGCTGATGCAGTTCACCGTTCCCTTCGGCGCCCCTGCCTGCTCGGCGGCTTCCCGGATAATTCTGTACGTTTCCATAATGCAGTTTCTTGCCCCGGGGTGGGGACTGATGACGATGGCATTTCCTGCTTTTATGGAGATTATGCTTTTGTACATGGTCGTGGAGGTGGGATTGGTGGAAGGGATCAACGCAGCCACAACTCCCATGGGCACGCCGATTTCCCAGATTCCCGTTTTCTCATCCTCACGCAGCAGACCTACCGTTTTCATCTCTTTGATGGATTCCCAGGTAATTTTGCTTCCCAGCTTGTTTTTTAGCGCCTTATCCTCCCAGCGTCCAAAACCGGTTTCCTCTACAGCCAGTCTGGCCAGGCGTTCGGCCTGGGCCATACAGGCATCGGTTATCGCTGCACAGATGGCATCCAGCTTTTCCTGCGGAAATGCGGAAAGCTCCTCTGCCGCCTCTTTTGCGGCGGCCACCAGTTCCCGTACCTCCTGTATAGACTGCAAATCTTTATCTAATGGCAAGCTTTTCACTCCTTTCGCCAGCGTCGGCATACACCAACGCTATTGCCGTGGATTATTCTCAAATCAAAACTCCAGCGGTGTATCCGCTATCTGGCAGACCATCCGGGCGAATGCCTCACAGGCTGCAGCACACGCCTGCCGGCTTCCCGTAAGCAGCCCTCCGGAAAAATTCGTCTCTGTCGGCGGCCCATAGTATGTGCGCATCTCCACCTCCGCTGCCTTAAGCGCGGCATCCAGTCCTACGGTCGCCTCCAGAGGCGGGGCAATCAGGTAGGCCATGGCTGTGCCTTCCGGGACACCTGCCTGGGCGGATAAATAACTGCCTGTCCGGGAAATGCAATGGGCATAGTATACAACGGAGCCGCTGGCGTTGGCCGTGTAAAAATGGGCGTCATTTTCGATCAGGGAGAATGCGGCATCCAGCCCGCTTCTGACCTCCTCCGGCCCGGGGCCGGAAAGGATGCCGATAAATTCTCCCGCAAGGGCGGTGCTGGCATTTGCTGAGCCTGCGTACATGCTTTTGGCGTAGGCCACGGAAACATTTGCTTTTTTGGTGGCCTCGTCCAGAGCGGTGTAGGATACGTCGTCACAGTCTGTAGTGAAAATTCCCAGGCTGCAGTCTCCCGGGCGTACCTTCAGCCGCTGCAGAAGCGCAGGGTCTGCATTTGGAAGGATCCTGACGCTCAGTACCTGTGTGTTGATCTGTCTGTTCATCCTGGCCCCCCTATTTTTTCAGTTCTACTCCGCTTGCTCCCTGCTCCAGAATCAAGGCGATCAAATCCACGATGTAGGCTCCTGCCTCTACGGCCGGAACGCCGTTCCGGTGAATATTGGAAACAACGGTTCGTCTGGCCTCGGGCATTCCCACCCTTGCCCGGTAGGCAAGATAGGCGCTCATGCTCTCGGCTGTGGCCAGGCCGGGGCGCTCTCCGATGAAGGAGCAGACGACCTTTGCATCGAGCAGCTCGGCAATCCGGTCCTGGGCGCCGACGCGGCCGTATTTGACAAAGATCGGCGTGCCTACCGTCAGCCCCTTATCCTTTAAGCCCTCCATCACCACCGGAAGAATGCGGGCGGCGTTTGCCTCGATTGCCGCGGAGGACAGGCCGTCGCTCACAATCAGCTGGACATCCGGGTGGGGTGTGCACGCCTCCCTGATCTGTTTTCTTGTCTCCTCTGTAAAATCTCTGCCCAGGTCTGGACGGGTCAGAAATGTGTTTTTGTCCGGACAGCAGGTGGTTACCGGAAGCAGTCCCAGCTTCTCGATCAGCTCCGGGCTCACGTCCAGAAAAACAGCGTCCCTCGCGGCGGCGTGATCTGCCCGCAGGGTCAGCAGAGTATCCGTCCTCAGCCGCGGGCCCGCCCGGCCGACGCCGATACGGGCCGTGGTCTTTGCCTTCATCCGGCGGAGCAGGTCGGCATCTGCCACGTCCGGCAGATCCCCCGCCGGCCTTGGCCTTCCAGGCCCGGACGCCTCATCTTCCCGCGCCGCGGCGGCTTCCGTACATTCTCCCGCGCCACGCGCTGCCTTCGCGGTATCCTGGACTCCCTGCCCCTGCTCTGCATGGCTGGCGTGCCGTGAGGCAGCCTGCTGCCGTGCCAACGCGCTCTCCAGCTTGCAGGCTGCCGTCTGTTTTTCTGCCGCGCGGGCTTCGGGCAGCTTTCCGCTTTCCTGCCCGTTTTTCTGCATTCTTGCCGCTATCTCTTCTGCTATTCTGTCGATCTCTTCCTGTCGAAGCATATGTTCACCGCCCTCTCCCGGCAAATATGGTTGGGTCGCCTGCCCATTTGGTCAGCTTTCCGTTTTCCATGATTCCCATCCGCTCCAGCCACCGTTCAAATTCCGGAATCGGATGGAGTCCCAGAATTTCCCGGATTGTGCAGATATCGTGATATGCATTAGTCTGATAATTCAGCATGATGTCGTCGCTGGTCGGCACGCCCAGGATGTAGTTCACTCCGGCTGCCCCCAGCAGAAGCGACAGATTTTCAATATCATTCTGATCCGCCATCATATGATTGGTATAGCAGCAGTCGCAGCCCATAGGCAGCCCGGACAGTTTGGCCATGAAATGATCCTCCAGTCCCGCCCGGATTACCTGCTTGGAATCGTACAGATATTCCGGCCCGATAAAGCCCACCACCGTATTTACCATAAACGGCTGAAATTCACGGGCAAAGGCATAGCACCTGGCCTCCATGGTCACCTGA
>JAHZHG010000029.1:6676-14764 GCA_019420425.1 Clostridiales bacterium | reverse complement strand
GGTGTAAAAACCTACACCTTTCCGACATCCCCGAATTGACCCGCAGCGAATCCGGGCCGCCTGACGAGGGGAAACCGTCACGGGAGCAGAACTTTTGAAAATATCTACCAATTATTCCACGTCAAAATTAGATGAAATGTCAATTGATTTCCTCCCATTTTTGTGATATTTTTTATCTAATATTATTTAATTAATTTAATTAATATTGCAAAATGGTAAATATCACCCGGCGAAACTTAGGATAAACGCGCATATTTACCAATATAAAATCGATTGTATCTTGCAAGAACGGAGGTAGGGTATGCCATTAGTGCCAATGAGAGCCATTTTGGACGCAACTGAAACCTATAACTACGCACAGGGAGCCTTTAATGTAAATGCCGTATGCCAGGCCAAGGCGGTGATTGAAGTACACGAGATGTTCCGCTCCGCGGCCATTCTGCAGGGGGCGGATTTAGCCAACGCATTTATGGGCGGCCGGACGGATTTTGCCAACGGAACGCTGGAGGATAAGAAAAAGGGCGCGCAGAATATTGCCAATGCAGTGAAAAAATATGCAGAAAACAGCCCTATCCCGGTAGCACTCCATCTGGATCACGGAAAAACCTTTGAATCCTGCGCGGCAGCCATCGCAGGCGGATATACCTCAGTAATGATCGACGGCTCCTCCCTTCCCTTTGAAGAAAATGTAGAGCTTACCCGAGAGGTGGTAAAGTATGCCCACGAACGCGGCGTTACCGTAGAAGGAGAGCTGGGCGTCCTGGCCGGCGTGGAGGATCACGTGTTTGCCGCTACTTCTACCTATACCAATCCCCTGGACGCGGTCAAATTCTTTAAACAGACCGGCGTAGACGCCCTGGCTATCAGCTACGGCACAAAGCATGGGGCCAATAAGGGCAAGGACACCGTCATTCGGAAAGAGATTGCAATCGCAACGAAGGAGTGCATGATGCACGAGGGGATCGAGGGCACCCTGGTCAGCCACGGCTCGTCTACCGTACCTCAATACATCGTAAAAGAAATTAACGCCCTTGGCGGAGATATTCATGACGCCTACGGAATCAAGAAGGAGCAGCTAAAGGAGGTATCCAAGCTGGGCATCCGTAAGATTAACGTAGATACCGACATCCGTCTGGCGGTAACCAGGAACCTGCGGGAGCTGTTCCGGGACTGCCCGGCCCTGCGGGAGAGCGAATCCATCGGGGAAATTTACCGGCTGCTGGTGCAGAATCCGTCTGCCTTTGACCCGCGGGTATTCCTTCCGCCTATCATGGACACGGTAATGTACGGCGGCGTAAAGGATCAGGATGTAGCCCTGATCGTGGACTGTATCGAGCGCGGCGTCCGCGAGGTGGTCGGCACCCTGATCGTCGAGTTTGACAGTGTAGGCAAAGCTCCGCTCATCGAAAATGTTTCTCTGGATGAAATGGCTGAGCGCTATCGCAAGAAAGGGATTTAAGGAATGGGAATGAATATACTTGTCGCCCACGGCGGCGGCCCTACGGCGGTGATTAATACCTCGCTGCAGGGCGTGGTAGAGGCGGCGCGGGAATCGGGAAAAGCAGGTAAAATCTATGCCGCACGGTTTGGCGCAGAAGGGATCTTAAAGGGAGACCTCATCGACCTGACCGACGTCCCCGCGGAGACGATAAAAAAGCTGTCCCATACTCCGGCATCCGCCATCGGCTCCTGCCGGCGGAAGCTGGGAGAGGCGGATTACCCCACCGTAATCGAGACATTAAAGAAATTTCATATAGACGCATTTTTCTATAACGGCGGCAATGACTCTATGGATACCTGTAATAAGGTAAACGAGCTGGCCCTGCGGGAGGGTCTGGACATCCGGGTCATCGGAATCCCGAAAACCATGGACAACGATCTGGAGGTCACCGACCACTGCCCGGGCTTTGGCAGTGCGGCAAGATACGCGGCAGTCAGCGCGGCTGAGCTGGCCCTGGATGCTTCCGGGCTGCCGATCCATGTGGTAGTGCTGGAGCTGATGGGCAGAAACGCCGGCTGGGTAACTGCGGCCAGCGCTATGGCCAGACGGCTGACCCGCTGCGAGCAGCTGACCTACCTTCCGGAGGTCCCGGTGGACGAAGAGAAATGCTGGCGGATATTGAACGCTGCTATGCCAAAGGAAACGGCCTGCTGGTGACGGTGAGCGAGGGGATCCGCGGACTGGACGGCAAGCCCCTAGCGGATACCGGCATTGTGGACGGCTTTGGCCATGTGGTGCCGGGCGGCACGGCCCAGTACGTATCCGACCAGATTATCCAGAAGCTGGGCCTGAAATCCCGGGCGGAAAAGCCGGGGCTTCTGGGCAGAACAAGTATTCCGTATGTATCCCCGGTGGACAGGGAAGAGGCATACGCGGTCGGCCGGTGCGCGGTGGAATCGGCGCTAAAGGGAGAGAGCGGCTCCATGGTGGCAATCGAAGCCTTACGTTCCCCGAAGTATTCCAGCAGCCTGTTTCTGACCCCGTTATCCGGAGTGGCCAATGCGGAAAAGAAATTCCCGCTGGAGTGGATTGTTGACGGGAACCAGATCGCAGACGAATTTTTTGCTTACGCAAACCCGCTGATGGGAGGGGACTTCCCGGATTTTTCGTTTCTGAGATAAGAGGAGAATACATAAAATGAAGCATATCTATTTGAATTTAAAACGGTTTGACGTACCGGTGGAGCTTGGCGGAGTGAACCGGCTGGCATCGGTGCAGGACTGGGGAAGGGCAGTCGTAGAGGGTACCCAGGAGGCCCTGAAGGCATATGATCCCCGGGAGGCAGAGTTTATTCAGTTCCTTCCGGAGGCACACCTGCTGAATGCGGCAGCCGCACGCAGCGAGGGCAGCCCCGTACAGCTGGGCAGCCAGGGCGTATACCGGGACAATACGGCGGTGGGAGGCAACTTCGGCGCATTCACCACCAACCGTCCCGCATCCATCGTAAAGGCTCTGGGGTGCCAGGCCACCCTGATCGGCCACTGCGAGGAGCGGAACGATAAAAAGGGCGTTCTGGCAGAAGCCGGAGTTACGGATATGTCCGCAGTAAACCGGCTATTAAATAAAGAAATTAAATGTGCCATTGACGCCGGGCTGAAGGTGGTCTATTGTATCGGCGAAACCAGCGAGGAGCAGCCCCAGTGGGAGAAGGTGCTGGGCGAGCAGCTGAGCGTGGGGCTGGACGGTATCGACAAATCCAGGGTGGTTATTGCCTACGAGCCGGTGTGGAGCATCGGGCCGGGCAAGACCCCGGCAGGAAAGGACTACATCACCAAGATCGCCCGCTTTGTGAAAGCGCAGACCGGCGGCATGGATGTGGTATACGGAGGCGGGCTGAAGGCAGACAATGCAGCCATGCTGGCCTCCATTGAAGAGATCGACGGCGGCCTGATTGCCCTGACCAGATTCCAGGGAGAGATCGGCTTCTATCCCGGGGAGTATCTGGAGATCATCCGTCTTTATCTGGGAAAATAAGGGAAACCAAAATCCATTCGCATAAAGGGAGGAAGCAAGATGAAACTAGAGTTTGAGTACGGTCATGGCATGATGAGCGCAGAACTGCCGGATACGACAGACGTGTTTATTCCCGGAGAGACGGTTCCGGATCCGGAATGTCTGCCCCAGGACTGGGACAGTCTGTATGCGGCTACCCTGCACAGCATCCGCAATCCCATCGGGATGCCGACGCTGACCAAGCTGGCCAAACCGGGGGATAAGGTAGTCATCGTTATTCCGGACATCGTCAAGGGCGGAAATCAGCCCACCTCACACCGGAAGGTGGCGATCCGTGCCTGTCTTGATGAGCTGTACAGCGTGGGCGTGGAACGAAAGGATGTGCTGCTGCTGTTCTCCAACGGCCTGCATCCCCGCGCAACCGTTAAGGAGATGCGCACGATCCTGGGAGAAGAGCTGTTTAACGAGTTCTATCCCCACGGACAGATCACCAGCCATGACAGCGAGGACTATGATCACCTGGTAGATTTGGGCTACACCGAAGCCGGCGACCACGTGATTATGAATAAGTATGTGTTTGACGCAGATGTGGCCATTCTGATCGGCCATACCCAGGGGAATCCCTACGGGGGCTATTCCGGCGGCTACAAGCACTGTGCAACCGGCATCAGCCATTGGAGAAGCATTGCCGCCCACCACGTGCCGGAGGTTATGCACAAGCCGGATTTTGTGCCGGTTTCCACCAGCAGCGTAATGCGTGAGAAATTCGACCGCCACGGCATGTTTATGGAAGAAAAGATGGGGAAAAAATTCTTCTGCTGCGACGCCGTTCTGGATACCAAATCCCGCCAGATCGAGATCAACTCCGGATACGCGAAGGAAATGCAGCCCATCAGCTGGAAGATGGCGGATAAACGTACCTATGTGCACTGGGCGGAAAAGAAATACGATGTAGTCGTATTCGGTATGCCCACCAATTTCCACTACGGAGACGGCATGGGCACCAACCCGATCCAGATGATGCAGGCGTTATCCGCGCAGGTGATCCGGCACAAGCGTGTGCTCAGCGATCACTGTGTATTCATCGTTCCCAGTATCTGCGACGGCTGGTTCCACGACGAGCGGTGGCCCTATCTGCGGGAGCTGTACGAGATGTTCCAGCATGATTCCATGAATATCCTGCCGGATATGAACCGCTACGGCGAATACTTCGGAACCAATGAAGAATACATCCGCAAATACCGTTTTGCCAATGCGTTCCATCCCTTCCATGGCTTCTCCATGATGAGCTGCGGCCACCTGGCAGAGGAGCATACCAGCGCGATCTATATTGTAGGCGCGAGGGAGCCGGGAATTGCCAGAAGCATGGGCCTAAAGACCAGAGCTACGGTGGAGGAGGCCCTGGCAGACGCGATGAAGAAATACGTCGGCCCCAACCCGAACATTCTGGCGCTGCCGAAAACCTTTACCACGGCGGCGGTCCATCTCTGTATGAAGGATCCTTCCCAGAACAGCCATACGAGAGACGGACACGGACACCCCTGCTGCGGCTGAGCCAGGGAAGAGAAAAGGAAGGTGCAACATGAGCAATAAGGAATCAAACAAAAAGAAAAAAGTCGTGATTAATGACAAGGTCTGGCTGCTGATTTCCCTGGCTGCCGCCCTGCTGGTCTGGTTCATACTCTCCAAGGGTGAGGTGACGAGCAGAAGCTTCCCCTTTGCGGACAAAGTCGTTCCTGCCGTGGGCACGATGATTGAGAGGGGAGCCTTCTGGAAGGATATCCGGAGCAGCTTAATGTGCGTAGCCGCAGGCTTTGGCCTTGGATTTGTCACAGCCCTGCCGATTGCCTTTCTGATGGCCTGGTACGCACCGGTTCAGAAAATCATTGAGCCGTGGATTAACTTTATCCGCAACATTCCGGCGCTGGCGTATGCGCCTCTTCTGGTCATCACCTTTGGCGTAGGCCAGAAGCCGGCGATTATCCTGATCTGGATCTGTACCTTTATGACCATGAGCATTACCATCTATCAGGGAATAAAAAATATTGACGTTACCCTGATTAAGGCGGCAAGAGTCCTGGGCGCAAATGATTTTGACATCTTTGTGAAAATCATCTGCCCGGCAACGGTGCCCTTTATCATCACTGCAGTTCGTCTGGGACTGGGCGCAGCGCTCACCACCCTGCTGGCGGCAGAGTCTACCGGAGCGCAGGCCGGTATCGGAATGAGAATCCGTTCCCTGTCCAACTCCTTTGAATCTGCACCGATGCTGATGTATATCATTTTACTGGGTATCATCGGCCTGATCCTGGTGAAGATTGTGGATATCATAGAAAGGAAGTTAACGGGATGGCAAGAGAAGATAAATTAGCAAAACTGAAAATCGATAATGTTTATAAAGAGTACGCGGGACGGAACGGAAAAACCGTGGCGTTAAACGGAGTTAATCTGGATATTGCGGAAAACGAGTTTATCTGTGTGGTAGGCCCCTCCGGCTGCGGCAAGTCTACTTTGCTAAACATCATCGCAGGCCTTCTGGAGCCGACCAGCGGCGCGGTATACCTGGACGGAAAACAGATCGAGGGCACCGGCGTAGAGCGAGGCGTGGTATTCCAGCAGTATGCGCTGTTCCCCTGGAGAACGGTAATCAAAAACGTGATGTTCGGCCTGGAGATGAAGAAGGTGCCCAAGGATAAGGCGCAGGAGATCGCCCGGAAATACATCAAGGCAGTAGGCCTGGAGGGTTTTGAGCACGCTTATCCCAAGGAGCTGTCCGGCGGCATGAAGCAGCGCGTGGCCATCGCCCGCGCCTATGCGGCCAATCCCGAGGTGCTGCTGCTGGATGAGCCTTTCGGGGCACTGGATGCCCAGACCCGTGTGCAGCTGCAGACCGAGCTGCTAAACACCTGGGAGCAGGAAAAGAAAACGTGCTTTTTCATCACCCACGATGTGGATGAGGCCATCATCCTGGCCCAGCGGGTAATCATCATGAGCGCACGCCCCGGGCGGATCAAACGGATTGTGGATATCGACATTCCCTATCCCCGGACGCAGGAAACCAAGTCGGAGCCGCGTTTCCTGGAGCTTAAGGCGGAAATCTGGAACGAGGTTTACCAGGAGTTTTTGGAGGTCCGCAAGTAAATGTGCCTGACCGCAAAAGCGGTTGCAATAAAAACATATTAAGGAGGAATTCTATCATGAAAGGTAAAATGAAAAAGTTTTTTGCACTGTCTCTGGCAGCAACCATGGCGATGTCCATGGCGTTAACCGGCCATGCCGAGGAGCAGGAAACCGTAAAACTGAACGTAGCTTACATGCCCAACTATGCATCCCTGTGGTCCGTACTGACCGGCATGGATCAGGGCTTCTTTGCGGAAGAGGGCCTGGAGATTACCCTTTGGGAGTTCGCAGACGGACCGTCTGAGATCGCGGCAATGGAAGGCGGAAGCATTGATCTGGCATACATCGGACACGGCGCACACAAGCTGTGTATCAAAGGCCAGGCAACGATCTTTGCACCCAGCTCCGTACACAGCACCGATAAAATTATTGTGCTTCCCTCAGCCGGAGTGGAGTCTGTAGACGACATTGCAAACCTGGCAGGCAAGAAGGTTGCCTACAGCGCGGGTTCCTCTTCTGAGACCGCACTGAACGGCGCTCTGGCAGCTGCCGGCTTAACGATGGATGACATCGAAGCATACGAAATGGATGCCACCAACATGGTAGCCGCTATGGCTTCCGGCTCCGTAGATGCCTGCACCGCATGGAACCCGTACAGCAACCAGATTCTGGAAACCTGCGAGGGCGCAACAGAACTGGAATTTGCCACCGATTCCGTAAACCTGTCCAGCTGGATCTGCTTACCGGGCTATGCAGAAGAGAACCGTGATATCCTGCTTCGCTTCAGCCGAGCGCTGTACAAAGCAATGGAATATGCTTCACAGGAGGAAAACTGGGATTACGCCGTAGGCCTGTATGCAAAACAGTGCGCAAAGGATAAGGAAGCCTGCCTGGTAGAGACGGGCGACGCTACCTGGTTCAGCGCAGACATGATCAAGAGCGGAATCGAGGACGGAACGATGCAGGACTACTATCAGAGACAGCAGCAGATGTTCATCAACAGCGGCGACGTGGAAAGCGAGGTACCGCTGGAAGATTACGTAATGTTTGACTTAATGGAAGAAGCATTAGGTGAATAATAGTGATCTGAATTAGCGGAATAGACCCTATGGAGCGGCCAAAAGTTTGTTCCATAGGGTCTTTTGCGGCAGGGGGAAGGAGAGAAGGATGAAGGTATCTTACGCAAAGGGCGCATCGGAAACCATTGCGTTTGCAGCGGCAGAGCTGACCGCCTATCTGGGGAAAATGGTGCGTGACCTGCCGGGAGAGGAATGGGAAATCCGGCTGGAAACGGCCAAGCCAGTGCAGGAAAACGACGGCTTTGCGGTGCAAATCGGCGGGCATGGCGGCACGGTTACCGGGAACAACGACAGGAGCGTGCTGCTTGGCGTTTATGATTATCTGCATCACCTGGGCTGCCGCTTTCTGATGCCGGTGAAAGCAGGGGAATATATCCCTTCTGTTGACAGGGCAGCGCTGCCGGCGGATTATGCAAAGCAGGCGTCCTTTTATCA
>JAHZHG010000029.1:0-6666 GCA_019420425.1 Clostridiales bacterium | reverse complement strand
TTTATCACCGGGGAGTGTGCATTGAGGGGGCGGACGCTTATGAAAACATAAGAGATTTTATCGACTGGCTCCCAAAGGTGGGCTATAACAGCTTTTTTCTGCAATTCAAGACTCCCTATGCCTTTTTGGCCAGATGGTACCGCCATGAGCAGAACCCGTACCGCGAGGCGGAAAGCCTGACCACAGAGGAGGTATACACGTACATGGAGCGGCTGGAGGCAGAAATGAAGAAAAGAGGGCTGATGCTGCACAAGGTGGGACACGGCTGGACAGGCGAGGTTCTGGGCTATGAAACCTCCTCCTGGAACCCGGTAAACGAGCCGCTAAAGCCTGAACTGCGTCATCGGGC
This sequence comes from Clostridiales bacterium, assembly GCA_019420425.1. GTDB lineage: Bacteria > Bacillota > Clostridia > Lachnospirales > Lachnospiraceae > JAHZHG01. The sequence continues at coordinate 6,317 of JAHZHG010000029.1, read as the reverse complement.
CGCCCTGGTGGGAGGTGTCCGCGGGCTGTATCAGGGGATTCCCGCCAACACCAACCTCTGCTATCAGGACCGGGATGCGGTGGACGCATTCGCCGAAACGGTCGTTCAATATGCCGGGGAAAATCCAAACGTGGATTACCTGCATATCTGGCTGGCCGATGAGTATAACAACGTATGTGAATGCACGGACTGCCGGAAAACAACCGTATCGGATCAGTATGTGGCCCTGCTGAACGAAATCGACCGCCGCCTGTCCGAAAAGGGGTTAACCACCCGGCTGGTATTTCTTTTATATCAGGAGCTGCTGTGGCCCCCGGTAAAGGAAAAGCTGGCCAATCCGGAGCGCTTTGTGCTGATGTTTGCCCCGATCAGCAGAACCTTTGAAGCGTCCTATTCCCTGGAAAATATCCCGGAGAACATCCCGGAATACCGGCGGAACCATATCGTACTGCCGACCAGCCTGGGAGAAAACCTGGCATATCTGCGCGGCTGGCAGGAGCAGTTCCGGGGAAACAGCTTTGTCTATGACTATCCGCTGGGGCGGGCGCACTATGGAGATTTTGGCTATATCCATATTTCCCGGGTGATTTCTGAGGACATAAAAAAATTAAACGAAATGGGCCTGAACGGCCATATCAGCTGCCAGGAGCTGCGGGCGGCGCTCCCGAATGCGCTGCCAAATTACGTCATGGGCTACACCCTGTTTTCCCGGGAAACGGATGTGGAAACGCTTATCGACGAATATATGGAAGCTGCCTACGGAGAGCAGGCAGACGCCGTAAAGGCGTATCTGGAATCGCTGTCCGAACTGAGCAGCTGCGATTACCTGAACGGGAAAGGGGAGCGGGTGAACGCCCGGATGGCGGAGCGAATGCAGCTCATCCGGCAGAGCTGCGCAGCCTTTTTGCCGGAACCGGAGGATAGCGAAAGGATATATTGGAGGCTGCTGAGCTACCACAGGGAGTATATCGCATGCCTGTCAGAAGCCCTATATTTCCTCGCAGCCGGAGAGAAAAACGCCGCTATGGAAAAATGGGCGGCAATGCGGAAATTGATCTGTAAGGGAGAGGAAGAATTTCAGCCGTATCTGGATGTCTACCGCGTGCTGGAAGTAACGCAAAAATATACAGGATTCAAGGAGGAATAAGAATGAGACATGATTACTATTACTATACAAAAAGGGAATTAATTGCTTCTCCAAAGATACCGATTGTTGTAATGGAAGATAATGGAGCCGTTTTCCAGGCAATGGCAGAGGAAATGGCCGATGAGATAAAACGGAAAAATGCATTAGGCGAACGGACGGTATTCATCTGCCCGGTAGGCCCGGTGGGCCAGTACCCGTATTTTGTGGATATGGTAAACCGCGAGAGCATCAGCCTGAAAAACGTCTGGTTCATCAACATGGATGAATACCTGACCGACGATAAGGAATGGATCGACTCTTCCGACAGGCTGAGCTTCCGGGGCTTTATGAACCGCGAGGTTTACGGAAAAATCCGTCCGGAGCTGGTTATGCCGGAAAACCAGCGGGTATTCCCCGATCCGAAGGACACCGGCCATATCGCGGAGCTGATCGCGGAGCTGGGCGGGGTGGATATCTGCTTCGGCGGCATCGGAATCAACGGCCATGTGGCCTTCAACGAGGCCCAGGATGAGCTGTCGCCCGAGGAATTTAAGGGCCTGCACACCCGCGTGCTGAAAATCAGCCCGGAAACCAGGACGGCGAACGCCATCGGCGATCTGAACGGGGCCATCGACGATATGCCCGCCTACTGCATCACCATCGGCATGAATGAAATCTATCAGGCGAGAAAGGTGCGCCTGGGCTGCTTCAGAGACTGGCACCGGAGCGTGGTGCGCCATGCCGGCTACGGCGACGTATCCGCCCATTTCCCGGTGACGCTTTTGCAGGAGCATCCGGACGCATTGATCCGCGTCACCGAGTTTGTAGCAAACCTTCCGGAGTAAACGGAGAAAATGGAGGCATACCGATGAAAAATCAGTTGATGAAAAACGGCAGTGTATATATCAACCGCAAATTTGAGCCGGTGTCTCTCTATATTACAGAGGGGAAAATCCAGATCTGGCGGACAGAGGATATACCGGAGAACACGGAAGTAATCGATGCGGCAGGGAAAAAAATTGTCCCCGGATTTATTGACATCCATACCCATGGTGCGGTAGGATTTGATGTAAACGGGGCGGACGCCGACGCGCTGAAAACGATCGGGAAATTCTTTGCCGGAAACGGAACCACCTCCTGGCTGGCCTCCGTGCTGACCGATACCCGGGAGCAGACCGAATGGTGCATCAACCAGTACCGGGCATTCGATCAGTCCGGCGCCGAATCCGCGGAGCTTCTGGGGATTCATCTGGAAGGCCCGTTCCTGGCCAAAGCGTACAAGGGCGCGATGCCTGAGCACCTGCTGATCAGGCCGGAGCTGGAGCTGATCCGGGAATACCAGCAGCGCGCAGGGGGGAATATCCGCTACATTACTGTGGCTCCCGAGGTGGAGGGCATAGTGGAGCTGATTCCCAAACTAAAGAAGCTGGGAATTGTCGTGGCCATCGGTCATTCCGGAGCCGACTACAATACCGCAATGGCGGCCATAGAGGCCGGTGCGGCCTGCAGCACCCATACCTTTAATGCCATGCGGCTGCTGCATCAGCACGAGCCGGCTATACTGGGGGCGGCCCTGGAAACGGACATATACAGCGAAATGATCTGCGACGGCCTTCATCTCCATCCGGGCATTGTCCGGCTGCTGCTGAAGGTAAAGGGAGCAGACCGGCTGGTGGCGATCACAGACTCGATTATGGCGGCGGGTCTGCCCGACGGCAGCTATCATCTGGGTGTCAATGAGGTGGTGGTCAAAAACGGAGACGCGACTCTGGCCGCAGACGGCACAAGGGCGGGAAGCACCCTCAACCAGCTGCGTGCACTACATCATGTGCTCGCCTATACCGGGCGGCCCCTGGAAGAGGTCCTTCCGGTATTTACGGAGAATCCGGCGAGGCTGATCGGCGTATTTGACCGGAAGGGCTCCATCGCGGACGGCAAGGACGCAGACCTTCTGGTGCTGAACGGCGATCTGACGATTGATAAGGTATTTTTACGGGGAAATCTCTTCCCGGGATAAGGGAGATGACAAACATGAGTGAGCCAAAAGAGAAAACATCGCTTTCCCAGCTGTCCAATGTGCAGATTTACTGGAAACTGTTTCTGACCACGCTGACGCTGAGCGCCAGCACCTTTGGCGGAGGCTTTGTTATCATCAGTATGATGAAGCAGAAGTTTGTGGAGCAGCTGGGCTGGCTGGGGGACGATGAGATGCTGGACATGACCGCCATCGCCCAGTCCTCGCCGGGCACCCTGGGGGTAAACATTGCCATCGTGGTGGGCTACCGGATAAAAAAATTCTGGGGCGCGGTGATCTGCACCCTGGGCGCGATCGTCCCGCCTCTGGTCATTATCTCTGTCATCGCCCTGTTTTATAATCAGTTTAAAGACAACGAATACATTGCGATTGCCCTGCAGGTCATGCGCGCCGGAGTGGCTGCGGTCATTGCCGATGTGGTCATCGGCCTGGCGGGGAATGTGGTAAAGACAAAGAGCGTACTGTGGATAACCATGATGGCGGCCGCCTTTGTGGCCACCTGCTGGTTTAAGGTCAGCGCTATTGTAATCATCCTGATCTGCGGCGGAATCGGCCTGGCCAGAGTATTGCTGGAGGGCAGGAAGGAGGCAGCCAAATGATTTATTTACAGCTTTTCTGGGCCTTTTTCCAGATCGGCCTGTTCAGCTTCGGCGGAGGCTACGCTGCCGTCCCACTGATTCAGAGCCAGATTGTGGACGGAAAACACTGGCTGGAGATGAGCCAGTTTGCCGATCTGATTACCATCGCCGAGATGACCCCGGGCCCAATCGCCGTAAACTGCGCCACCTTCGTCGGTCAGCAGATTGCCGGCCTGCCCGGCGCCGTTATCTGCACCCTGGGCTGCATATTTCCGTCCTTCGTCATCGTGCTCATCCTGTCCTGGCTCTATATGAAATACCGCAGCCTGAAAACCATGCAGGGCGTCCTTGCCGGCCTGCGGCCCGCGGTGGTCGCCATGATCGCCTCAGCCGGCCTCTCCCTGCTGCTTCTGGCCCTCTTCAATGCGTCTCTGTTCGACCTGCAGCTGACCGATTTCCGCGTGGTAGAAGCAGTTATCTTCTGCATTTGCCTGGTACTGCTGAGGAAAACCAAAATAGGGGCAATCCCGATCATCTTTGGATCCGGGATAGTCGGGACGCTGGTCTACCTGTTCATCCGCTGAAAAACAGATTGCGCATTACGGGTTTTCCCCCTAAAGAAAGCCAGCCTCCGGGCCTGATGCGGTCCGGGGGCATTGGGGGAAAGGATATACATACACAGGGATTATTCCATCGGCCTGGTTCCAACCGAGGTACTGACGGCGCTGCCAAAGCGCCTGCGCAGCTGCAGCAGTACGCTGCGCAGGCCGATACCGACAGTTTACAGTTTGGTAAAAAGATATGAAGCAAAAGGAAATCATAAGGGAGTGGTGCTGATGAAACATTTTGATTTTAAGGACTTACCTTTACAATTCCAGTAATTCATCATTAAAGTAATATATATTTTCCCGTTTGCAGCCATACGTTGAATCAGAAATACTTATATGGGGCTCAAAAGTAAAAAATGACACATCTTCCAGACAAGTCTTATTTCCCTTTTCTGCAACTGTCGATAAACATCTTTAAAAGTCCCTACTCCAAAATATAATTTTCCATTATACTCCATTTGGAAAGAAATAGGCCGGCGTTTAATATCATGCGTTTGTTTTGCTTTTAAGAAGTGCCTGCCATATAGACAGGCTCTTATTCCATTGTTTCATAAACTTTTTGCAGCAAAGAGGTGAATTAATTGTACCTGCTTCTCTGGCGTTAAGCCTGCAAGCAGGCGTCGTTCGCTTTCGTGCATGGATTTTTCGGTGCTTTTGTTCTGCCCGTGGCGGCGGCCCTGCTGTTGTACTGTATTTTCAAATCCGTCTGCATGAAGGGCGGCGAGCTGGATTATGTATGGCTCTGGATCCGCTGCGGCCTGCCCTTCGGTCTCCATCGGGTGTGCCTCTGGATCGTGCCGGGAGGCGGGTCCTTTGGCGGTGGGATCGCGCTGTTCGCTCTGAATTTCATCCTCGGCGGCGTGATCGGCGGTTTCGTCCTGGTATGGAGGCTTTTGGTGGCTGTGTGCTATGTGCCGATCACCGCATACATGACAGTTTACACACATTCCCACAACGCCTGCTGCTGCGAATATCCGTCCTATCATTCATTTTGAAAGTAGAAAAAAATACATATAAATGATATAATTGAAAAAATCTGTCGAAAGGGGGGAACAGCAATGAGTTCTAATGACAAGATTCAGATTTTTGAAAGTCAGCAAATTCGTACTGCCTGGAATGATGAACAAGAAGAATGGTATTTTTCAGTTCAGGATGTTGTGGCAGTTTTGACAGATAGTGCCGATCCCAAACAATATATCAAAAAGATGCGTACCCGCGATCCAGAACTTTCCTCCAACTGGGGTACAATTTGTACCCCAGTTGAAATGATCGCTGCTGATGGAAAACGAAGAAAAATCCAGGCCGCCAATGTAGAAGGTATCCTGCGGATCATTCAGTCAATCCCATCTCCTAAAGCAGAACCTTTCAAGCTATGGATGGCACAGGTAGGCAGAGAGCGTATTGAAGAAACCATTGACCCGGAACTGACCATAGACCGGGCACTTGAAACTTATGTTCGGAAAGGATACTCCCGTGAATGGATCAATCAGAGGCTCCAGGCAATCCAAGTGCGGAAAGAACTCACAGACGAATGGCAGGACCGAGGCGTACAGAAGGGTGTTGAATATGCCATTCTCACAGACGAACTCACCCGCGCATGGTCTGGGATGACCACAAAGCAGTACAAAAAGTTGAAGGGACTCAAAAAGGAAAATCTCCGGGATAATATGACAACCATTTCCAAGAAAGAAAAACCGGAGGGTTTTGGCGCCAATATGAAAGTAGCCCGAAGGGGCGGCAATGTTGCCGGTATTGCAAGACAGGCGTTGGAAGCAGAAACCGGCGAACCGGTAATTACTTCCCAGAACGCCGCACAGCTCAATCAGGTTGTAACAGAATTGATTGAAGGTGTTTCTGAAGCAGAAAAGCCGGATGGCAGTGATAAATAAAAAAAGAGCGGGAGTACAGCCAATCGGACGAACCGAGAAGCTGTACTCCCGTTTTTGCGTGGTTAGAAGTGTGTGAAAATC
>JAHZHG010000289.1:3372-4070 GCA_019420425.1 Clostridiales bacterium | reverse complement strand
CTCACCGATGGACTGTCCTTTATTCCGGATGGAAGCGAACAGTGCGCCGAAGTCGTGAACGGCGCCGAAGAAGATACCGCCGATCAGTACCCACAGCATAACCGGTACCCAGCCAAATACCGCGGCCTGGATCGGTCCGTTGATCGGGCCTGCGCCTGCGATGGAAGAAAAGTGATGTCCCATCAGGACGGGGGCTTTAGCCGGAACATAGTCCTGGCCGTCCTCCAGCTCGTGGGCGGGGGTGGTTCTCTTTTCGTCTACGCCCCACTTGTCAGCGAGCCATTTTCCGTATCCAATGTAGCCGATCAGCAGCACTGCGATACCGACGAGTAAAATAACTACTGCATTCATGAATCTTTACACTCCTTTACTATTTTTTTCATGAATATGTTTTTCAATAATTTCGCCTTGGCTTTTCCGCTGCGGTTCGTGGTAATCCGGCTGTTGCTCCGGTCGATCACTGCGGCATGGAAATCCATCCATCCCCAAAACGAAAAATGAAAACTTTTGTAAATGCGGCAGCGTTTCACTGCGCGCCTGGCTTCTTCCGTGCAGCTGTCGCACAGAATCATTGCGGTCAGATAGGTGTACATATGTCCCGGCTCGGGCTTGATCAGCTTCATTCCCTCTTCATAGGCCAGCTTTTCACAGGTACGGTAGATTTCCTCTGTCAGCTCAGGGACAGAGAAAAGATAAAG
>JAHZHG010000289.1:1405-3358 GCA_019420425.1 Clostridiales bacterium | reverse complement strand
CACCAGCACATACTTTTCCGAATGTACGTGGAACTCGCAGACGGCCTTCAGCGGTTCGGCGGAAGGCTCCTGCCGGTGGATGTCATAATAGGAAGAATAGCTGGCAAGCAGGCGCTCCAGCATTTCTTCGCGGTTCAGGGTTATCATTATATGCCTCATACTCCTAAAAATCAATAAAAACACAAAAATCTAAAAAAAAACTTAAAAAACGATAAAATTTTATCATTGTTTCCGCGAAAAAGCAAGAAAAAGTGTCTTATAAAAGTATTACACAAATATGAAGGACGAAATCATTTGCCAAAAAAGACAGAGAGGATTATAATACATAAGGGAAATAAAGGATGAAGAAACGGAGGAGAGCTTATGGCATTTTTGGACAAATTAAACGACCTGGCAAAGACGATCGGAGATAAAACCACAGAGGTGTTGGAGACGACAAAGGCGAAAACCTCAGAGATGATTGAGAACACCAAAGCGAACTCACGGATTCACAGCGAGGAAGAGGAACTGGAGAAGCTGATGGGCCGTCTGGGCAGCGCATGGTATGAAAAGTATCAGGCGGGAGAAGCATTAGATACCGCTGAGATTCAGGAGATCCTGGACGAGATTGCCGAGAGGAAGCAGGTGATTGCAGAGATTGAGCAGGCCCGTGCGGAAGCAGAGGCGGAGCGCGCCCGCGCAGAGGCGGAGGCAGAGGCGGCCAGAGCAGAGGCAGAGCGTGCCCGCGCAGAGGCAGAAGGCCGGGTAGAGGCAGAGGTCAGAGAGCAGGCGGCGGATGAAGAGGGCCTGGTGTGTCCCTCCTGCGGCAAGGTAAATTCCGGAGCAGCCAGATTCTGCTGCGAGTGCGGAACCCGGCTGGAGGAGAAAAAGGAGGAAGCCGCTCCGGACGAAGAGCGCGTAGAGCCGAAGGTATGCCCCAACTGCCAGGCGGTTGTACAGGATGGGGTAAAGTTCTGCAGTGAATGCGGAACCAAAATCGAATAAGCGAACAGCAGAGGCTGCAGGTGCCGGCTATTTCGGCGCCTGTTTCATGTGAAAAGCATCAGAAGAAACAAAGGAAGGAGAGAAAACGTGTATCTGGTTTTATTTATTTTCTGGATTGTGCTGAACGCCAACATTACCCTGGAAATTATCCTGTTCGGGTTGGTATTTGCTACCGCGCTGTTCTGGTTTTTGTGCCGGTATATGGACTACAGCTGGAAAAAGGAGCTGAATCTGCTGAAGAAAATACCGGCGATTATCCACTACGGGATTGTACTGGTTTTCGAGATTGTGAAAGCGAACTTTGCCACAATACGGCTGATCCTGACCTCCAAAAACGAGATAGAGCCTGCGCTGGTGGAGTTTAAGGCTCCGCTGAAGACGCCGGAGGGCAAGGCATTTCTGGCAAATGCTATTACCCTTACCCCGGGAACCATTACCGTGAGCCTGGAGGGAGACACCTATCTGGTGCACTGCCTGGATCAGGAGCTGGCAGAGGGCATGGATTCTTCTGTCTTTGTGGAAAAACTGGCAAAGCTGGAGGGCAGCCAGAAAGCGGGAAAAGGAGGTAGGCGCGGATGAACAGCGGAATTGCGGCGCTGGAGACGGCGTATCAGGCCATATTTGTGTTTGCCCTGATTTTTCTGGCGGTAATGGTGGTGCTCTGCCTGATCCGCGCGATCAAAGGGCCAAGAATTTCTGTGAATATGATGGGTACGATGGTTATGGTCATCATTGCTATTCTGGCGCTTATGCTGGAGGAGGGATATCTGGTGGATATCTGCCTGATCTACGCGATGATCAGCTTCCTGGCAGTGATTGTACTGACCAGAGTATACCTGGGCGTTTATCTGGAGAAAAAGTCGAAAGGAGAGAAAGAGGATGGTAATTCTTGAATGGATACGCTTTCTGCTGGGCGCAGGGCTTCTGCTCTCCGGGCTGGCGCTGTTTACGATTGAGATGATCGGGTTT
>JAHZHG010000289.1:0-1395 GCA_019420425.1 Clostridiales bacterium | reverse complement strand
AGTATGTGCTGAACCGTATGCATGCGGCGGCGATGGGAGACACGCTGGGGATCGGTTTTTCCCTCTGCGGCCTGATTTTGATCAGCGGATTTAACTTTACCAGCTTCAAGCTGTTTCTGGTGGTGCTGTTTCTCTGGTTCTCCTCACCGGTATCCTCCCATTTGATCGCCCGCCTGGAGGTGACGACCAACGAGGAGCTGGATCGGGAGCTGCGGCGGGTAAAGCTGGCCGATCTGGAGAAGGAGCTTCAGGAAAAGCGGAAAGGAGAAGAAAATGGAGATATTTAAGTTTATTCTTCTGATATTTCTGGTGGTGTGCGCGATCGCTGCGAGCCTGAGCAAAAATGTACTGAATACGGTGCTGATTTTCATGTCCTACAGCCTGATCATGTCGATTATCTGGATTATCCTGGAATCCCCGGATCTGGCGATTACCGAGGCGGCAGTCGGCGCGGGAGTGACCAGCGTGCTTTTCTTTGTTACGCTGAAGAAAATCCGGCAGATGATTATCAATAAGGAGGAGGAAAAGGATGAGTAAAAGACGATCAGAAGAAGACTACCAAAAAACGTTTTCCGCTCATTTTTTCCGCTGGCTCTCCGGAGAAAAGGATCCGTACCTGGACCAGGTGGAGATGAAGCCTCAGGAGGAGTACCGCGAGGAGGAAGAGGTGCTGGCTGCCCATGAGCGGGACAGGCAGCAGGTGCGGGAGCACCTCAATGATCTGAGCCAGAACCGGGAGATCCAGACGTTCCGCAAGCTGTACCGGGTATTCAGCGTGGTGTTCTGCGTGGCGATTATCAGCCTGCTGATCTATGCGGTATCCTATCTGCCCAGGACAGGAACCGTGGACAGACCGGACAACAATGAGGTGGCGGCCAGATATATTGAGTCGGGGCTGCAGGAGACCGGCGCGGTAAATATCGTGGCGGGAATGATTCTGGACTATCGTGCGTTTGATACCTTTGGCGAGTCCTGCGTACTCTTTATCGCCGCCAACTGTGTGCTGGTGCTTCTGCGCAGGGACCGCAAAAAGGGAGAAATCCAGAGCGAGGATGAGAAGGAGATGGCCTATGAGCCGCAGAACGATATGATTCTGCAGAAAACGGCCTTTGTCCTGTTCCCGCTGATTGTCATGTTCGGCATCTATGTGATTTTAAACGGCCATATTTCACCGGGCGGAGGATTCTCAGGAGGAGCCATTATCGGCGCGGGCCTGATGCTGTATCTGAATGCCTATGGTTTTGAAAAGATCGGCCGGTTCTTTACGGAGAAGGTATTCCGCAGAGTCACCTTCTGCGCCCTGACCTTTTACTGCCTGTCCAAATGCTACTCCTTTTTCACGGGAGCCAATCATCTGGAAAGCGGGATTCCCCTGGGAACGCCCGGGGCGATCAT
>JAHZHG010000288.1 GCA_019420425.1 Clostridiales bacterium | reverse complement strand
CTGTCCCATGAATCCTCCTCCTTAACTTTTATCCTTTTCCCCGGCGTTTCCCGTAAAGGATACAATATATACCGGGTTCTGCCCCATCATCAAATGATACGCGCCCAGCTCCTTTGCCCGGGCAGCGCTCACCGCAGAAATCTCCACATCGGTAAGGGGCAGCTCCTTCAGGCAATGCATCACCTCTGCCACCGTCTCTAGGGCAATCGCGTTAATCACCACACGGATATGGGGATTTTTCTCCAGCAGCAGCCCTAAAATTTCTTTCATATTTCCCGAGGAACCGCCGATAAATGCGTGGGTGGGCGCCGGCAGCTCATGCAATGCCTCCGGTGCGGAGCCCTCCACCACAGTCAGATTGTCCGCGGCAAATTTTCGTTTATTCTCCCGGATCAGCTCTGCCGCCTCCGGCTTTTTCTCGATGGCATAAACCTGTCCCTGGCCGGCCATCAGCGCCATCTCCACGGATACGGAGCCGGTGCCGGCCCCTACGTCGTAGATCACGCTGTCTGCGTAAAGGCGCAGCCGGGACAGGGAAATATCGCGTATCTCCTCCTTGGTCATGGGCACCTTTGCCCGCACAAACGCTTCATCGGGTATGCCGTGGGTCACCACGGCCCGGGCGCCTTCGTGCTCGATGAGCACCACGCAGAGATCGGAGAACTCCCGGCCGATCAGCTCGGAAGGACGCCCCGATTGTATCCGCTCGTCCGGATAAGAAAGCTCCTCCCCCACATAGACGGTTACGTGATCCAGGTTATATTCCAGCAGCTTCTGGCAGAGGGTGCGAACCCCCTCTCCTTTGCCGATCAGGGCAAATACCTTCGGGTTGGCCATGACCTCACGGATCACATTCTGGCTGCGTCCGTGGACGCTGGTCAGGCGTACATCCTCCCATGGGATTTTCAGCCTGCTGCAGAAATAGACCACAGAGGAAATTCCGCAGTACAGCTCCGTTTCGTCCCCGGCAAATACGTTAAGCAGGCCCTTGGCCCCGCTGTAAAAACCCACGTCTCCGGAAAGGAGCACGGCTATGCGCTCATATTCGGGATGGGCGTCGGTAAATTCCCGTATTTCCTTGGGCAGATAGGATACGAACTGGGGCTTGCCGAACTGACTGGCCTCGGCCAGCATCCGCCTGGCTCCGATCAGCACCTGGGCCTCCTCACATGCGCGGATGGCCGCCCCGGTCATCTGGCCCCTTCCGCCCATACCGATCCCCACCAGGGAAACCCTGCGTTTGGGGCGAAGGCCCAGCTCTTTGCAAAGCAAAGATTTGCACTCGTCTAAGGTCAGCCCTTCCTCCTCCGGGGGACGGCCCACCAGAACCACACGCGCGCCCGCCCGGGAGGCGGCGCGCAGCTTTTCTTCTATTCCTCCGGTTTTTCCGGAGTCCTTGGTCACCAGCCAGGAGGCATTGACCTGCAGAAGCATGGCGTAGTTCAGCTCTTCCGTAAACGGGCCCTGCATACAGATCAGATTTTTCCCTTTAAAGCCCAGCTCTGCGCAGGACCTGGCCACCTCCGGCGTGGAAAGCACACGGGCAGTCACCCGCTCCCGGTAATTCGTCAGGGCGCAGAACCGGTGCAGCTCCTTGCTTCCGGTGGCTGCCAGGATATTCCCCTGGGTATGCTCCAGAAAGGCGACTGCCTCCTCCACTGAATCCACCGTCACCAGTCCTTCCTGGCTTTCGGCTCCTTTTTCCCTCAATAAACGGCGATAGGTACAGCAGGCGTGCTCACAGGCGCTTCGGATATTGGCGGAAACCTCTACGGCATAGGGATGGGTGGCGTCGATGACCAGGGTGATGTTTTCCCTGCGGATCAGCCCGGCCATCTGCTCTGTATCCAGCCGTCCGGCGTGTACCGTGATGTATTCGCCGGCCTCCAGCAGCTCTTCCCCGTACTCCGTGGCTACGCACACATGGCAGGGGGTTTTCGTCCGTGCGAGGAATTCGGCCAGCTCTCTTCCTTCTGTGGTGCCGCCGAAAATCAGCAGCCGGTTAACCATGACGGTATCCCCTTGGCGTTACCATTTTGCCGCCGATCTCCTTTGTCTGGCTGTTTCCGATAAATACGGTGGTAAACATATCCACCTGGGTATCCCGCAGCTCCTTCAGCGTCATCACCTGCATACTCTCCCCCTCGCGCCCGATATTGGCTACAATACCGCAGACGGTCTCCGGGCTCTTGTGCCGCATCATCAGATCGCAGGCCTTCTGTAAATAGTCGTGGCGCTTTTTGCTGGACGGGTTGTACAGACAAATGACAAAGTCTGCCTCGCTGGCCAGTACCAGCCGTTTTTCGATTTTCTCCCAGGGGGTCAACAGGTCGCTCAGGCTGATCAGGGCAAAATCGTGAATCAGCGGAGCGCCAAGCACTGCGGCTCCTCCTGTGGCTGCGGTCACGCCGGGGATGACCTCTACCTCGATGTCCGGATAGTCCGCGCCGATCTCCAGCATCAGGCCGGACATGCCATATACACCGGCGTCTCCGCTGCAAATCATGGCCACCTGCTTGCCCTTTCTGGCTTCCTCGAAGGCCAGTACACAGCGGTCAACCTCCTTGGTCATGGGGGTGGTCAGAAATTCCTTTCCCGGAAAATGCTCCTTGACCAGTCCCACGTAAACGGTATATCCGATAATGGTATCGCAGGCGTTCAGCGCATTTGCCGCCCGCATGGTCATCTGCTCATATTCTCCCGGCCCGATGCCGACAACTACAATTTTATTCAAAGCAAACCCTCCATTCACTTATGGCAAGGGCTACGGTCACGCCGTCCCTTGCCTGCTTTTTCACCAGCAGACGGCCTCCGCTGGCTTTTATGGCGCTGCGCTCGCAGACATTGTCCACGCCCAGCACCGATTCGACAAATTCCGATGAAGAAAAGCTGCCTGGCACCGCCAGCAGTTCCTCCTTATTATAGGTAAGAAAAGGGATATTCCAGGCCGCGCACAGCTCCAGAATGCCCTGCTCGTCGGCCTTCCGGTCGGCACTGGCCGCGCAGGCCAGGCTGTGCCGCGAAATCCCATGGCTCTCCAGAACCTCCCGGACAACGGCTTCAATCTCTTCCCTGCTCTTTCCCCTGCGGCAGCCCAGGCCCAGGGTGACAATCCGCGGAACCAGATACAGCGTTTCTGTCCACGGCCCTCCGGTTTCCGCCAGGGAAATCCGGATGCCGAAGCTGTTTCCCGTATTCTCCGCCTGCGTCCTTTCGGGCAGCTTATCTTCTGCGGAAAAACTGCCCGTTTTCTCCGCCGGCGGCTCTTCGGGCGGCCTGCTTCCTGCGGTAAAATCGCCATTTCCCTCTGTCAGCTGCTCTTCGGGCAGCTTATTCTCTGCGGCAGGGCCGCCGGGTCCGTGCTCCGGTGTCAGCCCCCTGGGCAGCCTGCCCTCTACGGCAAAGTCACTGGAAAAACCCACCGGCTCCCCGGCAAGAAGGCGTGCGGCACAGGTCTTAGCCAGCTTCATGCTGCCGATCCACAGATTCTGCCGGGCGGCAAATTCATCCACCGCAAACAGTCCGTTTACGTCCGTGGCAGTGGTAATCACAGGAATGGCTCCCAGCAGGCCGGCCAGCCTTGCGGTGAGGCGGTTGGCTCCGCCGATATGTCCGGACAGCAGGGAAATCACGAACTGCCCCCGCTCGTCGATCACCAGCACAGCCGGGTCGGTGGTCTTACTCCGGATATACGGAGCAATCATCCGCACGGCAATCCCGGCAGCTCCCACAAATACCAGCCCGTCACAGTCCCGGAACCGTTCCTCGGTCCATTCCTTTACGCCGTTATCTATCGGCTCCAGGCCAAAGGCCTCGCCGTAGGGACGGCTGCCCCAGCCCCGGCAGATAAACCCATCCGTTATCGCCTCACGGCTTCCAGCATCATCGCCTCCGGGCAGCTCCTCCATGATTCTCTTCACCAGCGCGCAGCCACGGGAGGTAAATCCGATCAGCGCCAGTCTCATTCTTTTACGCTCGCTTCCCGGAATTCTGTGGTAAAGGACGGATCGTACAGCTTTGATCTGCTGTAATGGCTGTGTGCCACCGCCTCGCCGATAATCATCAGCGCAGTTTTGGTAAT
>JAHZHG010000287.1:2603-4117 GCA_019420425.1 Clostridiales bacterium | reverse complement strand
GCTCATCATCTGCTGTTCGGAAGGCACAAAATATGCACACTATATCGATATGCTGATTGACGTGGAGGTTGAGGCCAGTCACACGCTGATCTCTCTGATGACCCAGGCCGGGATGAAGCTGTATCCCATTGACGACGAGCTGATCCATATCGTGGCCAGCGCCCTCTTTTCCGGCATGTTTGAGACGGTGCGCCACAATATGTCCCGGGAAAAGGCATTCAGCTACATGATTAGCCTGAAGGACTTTTATTCCGCAGGATGGTTTAAGATATTGGGGATTTCTCAGCCTTGAGGCCCCATTTCTTTTATCATAGAGTTAGCTTATTCTAACTAATATTAACCGTAAAGGAGATGTCTGTTTTATGGAAAAAGACAAAAAATTTTCCCCATGGCCTGTCCTCTGGGACTGGGCCAAAGCGTATCACGGCGGATTTATCGGCTCCATCATCCTCGCCATTCTGGGCGTGGCGGGCGGCATGATTCCCTACTTTTGTGTTGCCTCCATCATCCGCCTGCTGCTGGAGGGCAATACCGGACCGTCCGCTTACCTTCCCTGGTGCCTGGCTGCGCTGGCCGGTTATCTGGGAAAGGTGGTCTTTGGCTCCCTTTCCACCGCACTGTCCCATACCGCAACCTACCATACCCTGCGGGATCTGCGGAAAAACCTGATTGCCAAGATCTCCCGCGTTCCTATGGGAACTATTCTGGATACGCCCTCCGGCCAGTATAAAACGACGATTGTAGACCGTGTGGAGGGAATGGAGCCGACTCTGGCCCATCTGATTCCGGAAATGACCGCTAATCTGCTGGTTCCCCTGGCGATTCTGGTCTATCTGTTTATCCTGGACTGGCGCATGGCCTTGGCCTCTCTGCTCACCCTCGTCATCGGTATGCTGTTCGCCTCCGGCAGCGGAAAGACCTACGCGGCCAAGTGGGACGGCGCAGTGCAGGCCGGACGGAATATGGCAAACGCTATTGTGGAATATGTAGGCGGCATACAAGTGGTCAAGGCATTCAGCCAGTCCGCCGGTTCCTACAAAAAATACGCGGATGCGGTCAATTACAATGCCGCATACTACGTAAACTGGATGAAGGA
Source organism: Clostridiales bacterium (assembly GCA_019420425.1). Classification (GTDB taxonomy): domain Bacteria; phylum Bacillota; class Clostridia; order Lachnospirales; family Lachnospiraceae; genus JAHZHG01. The sequence continues at coordinate 3,021 of JAHZHG010000287.1, read as the reverse complement.
AAGCCAGATCTACATGGCCGGCTGGTCGGCGATCATCCCCGCGGTGCTGGTTACGGTTCTGCCGGCGGGATTTTTCCTGTGGAGGGGAGGCGGCCTGGAAACGGCGGATTTTCTCACCATTATTATCCTCTCCCTTGGCCTTACCGGCCCGGTCATCTCCGCCATGTCCTTTGTCGATGATCTGGCTGTAGTAGGAACGAATACCAGGGAAATCGCAGATATTCTGGAGGCTCCGGAGCTGGTGCGCCCCGAAGCTGCGGCCCGGCTGCATGGCACGGACATTTCCTTAACGGACGTATCCTTTTCCTACAGCCAGAAGGGCGGACAGGTGCTTAACCATGTAAATCTGGATATTCGCCCAGGCACGGTAACTGCGCTGGTCGGTCCGTCCGGCTCGGGGAAATCCACAATTGCCAAG
>JAHZHG010000287.1:0-2593 GCA_019420425.1 Clostridiales bacterium | reverse complement strand
AGCTGATCGCCGGCTTCTGGGATGTCACCGGCGGCTCCATCACCCTTGGCGGTACGGATTTGCGCCAGATTCCCCTTGAACAGTTAAACGCACAAATCGCCTACGTCTCCCAGGAGAACTATCTGTTTGACCGCACTGTGCGGGAAAACATCCGTATGGGGCGGCCCGGCGCCACCGATGCCGAGGTGGAGGCTGTGGCAAAGGCCGCCGGCTGCGACCCCTTTATCCGCCATCTGGAGAACCGGCGGCGAAAAGCAGCGCCTTTCCATTGCCCGCGCCATGCTGAAGGACGCGCCCATCGTCATCCTGGACGAGGCCACGGCAAGCATAGACCCGGAAAATGAGGCGGCCATCCAGCGTGCAATCTCCGCGCTGACCAAAGGCAAAACCCTGATCGTCATTGCCCACCGGCTTTCCACCATTGCCGACGCAGACAATATTGCAGTGGTCAGAGACGGCCAAATCATCGCCCATGGAAAACAAGAGGAACTGTTGAACAGCTGTCCGCTTTACGCCCAGATGTGGAAGGCCCACATGGACGCAAAGGACGCTGCTTAAAAGGAGGTAAACCATGTTTCAGGTATTAAGAAAAATACAGGCCTTCGCCGGAAACCGGAAGGGCCTGCTGACAAAAGCAATGATCATTTCCTTTATCGGAGCGCTCTTCTCCTCTCTGCAGTTTCTGGCGCTTATGCAGGTTCTCGACGCCGTAACCGCAGGCAGCCGCAGCCTTTCCATCCTATGGAGCGCACTGGGGATTATGCTGCTCTCCATTGCCGGACGCGCTGTGACCTCCTATATTTCCACCAACCAGGAAACCGAAACCGGATATTTTATGGTCGCCGACAAGCGCATCCACATCGGCGACCGCCTGCGGTACATACCCATGGGCTACTTTAACCGGAACAGCCTGGGCAACATCACCGCGGTGGTCACCACAACTTTGGGAGACGTGGAAAACAGCGCTGCCCGGTGTCTGGTCATGATTTTAGGCGGATTTTTGAATACCCTTGCCCTGACGCTGATGCTGATCGGCACGGAATGGCGTATCGGACTCATCGCCCTTGCGGGCACCCTCTGCTATCTGGCCGTAACCGAGCTTTCCCAGAAGCACACGGCAAAAACAGGCCCCGCAAGGCAGCGCGCCCAGGAGACCCTGGTTGAGGCAGTCCTGGAGTACCTCCAGGGAATGAGCGTCGTAAAGGCCTTCGGACTGGAGAAGGACAATCATCAGGCGGTACAGCAGGCAATCGATGACAGCAGCAAAAAAGCCCTGGAGGTCGAGTACACCGCGGTTCCCTGGCTCGCCCTCCAGCAGCTGGCGGTGCGGATATTCAGTATTCTTCTTGCCGCTGCCGCCCTGATCTTTCACCTGGACGGCTCTATGGGCCTTTCCCGCTGCCTGCTGATGCTGATTGTCTCCTTTATGATCTACCGTGAGCTGGAAAGCGCCGGAAATATGTCTGCCATGCTGCAGCTGCTGGATGCTTCCATGGATAAAGCCAACGAGATCGACCGCACACCGGTTATGGATATTGACGGCGAGGAGCTTTCTCCCCGGGACGCTTCCATCACCTTTACGGATGTGAACTTTTCCTATGGGGAAAGCAAAATCCTGGATCAGATCAGCCTGCATATTCCCGCCAGGACCACCACAGCCATCGTAGGGCCGTCCGGCGGAGGCAAGACCACGCTATGCAGCCTGATCGCCCGGTTCTGGGATGTGAACAGCGGACAGATCACGGTGGGCGGCCGGGATGTCCGGGCCTACAAGCTGGACAGCCTGATGAAAAATATCTCCATGGTTTTCCAGAATGTATATTTATTCCAGGATACAATCGAAAACAATATCAAGTTTGGAAAACCGAATGCTTCCCATGCGGAAGTCGTCGCCGCAGCCAAAGCGGCCTGCTGTCATGACTTTATCATGGCCCTGCCGGACGGCTATGACACCGTGATCGGCGAGGGCGGAGGCAGTCTCTCCGGCGGCGAAAAGCAGCGGATCTCCATTGCCCGCGCTATGCTAAAGGATGCGCCGATTATTCTGCTGGATGAGGCGACGGCCAGCGTCGATCCGGAAAACGAAGCCGAGCTGCAGCGGGCGATCGAGGCGCTGACCCATGACAAAACCATCGTCATGATCGCCCACCGGCTGAAAACCGTCCGCAGCGCAGACCAGATCCTGGTGCTGGACGGCGGCCATATCGTCCAGCGCGGCACCCATGAGGAGCTATCCGCACAGCCCGGACTTTACGCCGAGTTCTTAAACGCCCGAAAGGAAGCCATCAGCTGGAAGCTGGCCTGATTAACCGCTATTTAAACCGGGAGAATAGCCCCTTCTTTTCATACGGCTCCCTGGCCATCGACAGTACGGTATAGCCGGTCTTGTCGATGGCCGTTTTTAATTCCTGCTCGTCAATGTCATTTTCCGTCAGAATAACCGTCTGGCCTTTACTGTGGGAAGAAGTCACCTTCTTTACCGGAAACGCTCTTCTGATCGCATCATTTACATGGGACTCACACATCCCGCACTGCATTCCGTCTACCTGCAGAGTAATTTTAATCATATATGTACACTCCCTTCGTTTATTGG
>JAHZHG010000286.1 GCA_019420425.1 Clostridiales bacterium | reverse complement strand
GAAGCGTAAAGGAAGCGGTTCAGCTGACCGCAGAAGAGGTGCTGAAGGAGAAAATCCTGCAGGATGCACAGTAAACAAAAATCATAAACGGAAGAAGAGCACCGCAGGTTCATTCCATACGGAAGGGCCTGCGGTGCTCTTGCTTTATCCGGAAATAGAAATCAAAAAATAAACGGTGGATATATTTCGATTTTCCATATATAATCAGTAGTACAAAAAGGATGACAGGAGATAAACGAAATGAAGCTTGAACATACGGCAATTATCGGAATGGGCGCACTGGGCGTGCTTTACGGCACACACATGATAGACCACGGCGGCAGCGTACAGTATATTATGGATGCCGCCCGCGTGGAAAAATACAGAGACAGAATAATCGAAAAAAACAAAAAGCCATACCGTCTGCCCCTCTGCGCCTGCAATGAGGCAGCGCCGGCTGACCTGGTTATCGTGGCAGTGAAATACAACGGCCTGGAGTCTGCCCTGGAAACGATGGAGCGCTGCGTAGGGGAGCATACGATTATCCTGTCTGTAATGAACGGAATTACCAGCGAGGAGATTATTGCCGGGAGATACGGGAAAGAGCGGCTGATTTATACGGTAGCCCAGGGAATGGACGCGATGAAATTCGGCGATAAGCTGACCTATACCCGGATGGGCGAGCTGCGTATCGGGGCCAGAGAAGAAGTCCAGCAGAAAAATGTCCTGGCTGTACAGGAATATTTTGAACGGATCGCTATGCCGCATACGGTGGATAAGGATATTATGCGCCGGCTCTGGGGCAAATTTATGCTGAATGTAGGCATTAACCAGACCTGTATGGTCTACGAAACCACTTATGGAGGCTGCCTGCAAAAAGGAGAACCAAACCGCACCATGATTGCCGCCATGCGTGAGGTCATTGCCCTGGCCCACTGCGAGGGCGTGGACATCGGAGAGAAGGATTTAAACGAATACATTGCCATTCTGGAAACCCTGGCGCCCGAGGGGATGCCCTCCATGCGGCAGGACGGCGTAGCCCACCGTCCGTCTGAGGTGGAGATGTTTGCGGGGACGGTGCTGTCCCTGGCAGAAAAGCACGGCATCTACGTCCCTGCCAACGCCTGGCTCTACGAGCGGGTAAAGGAAATGGAGGCAGCGTATCCGCAGGAAGAATCTGCAAAATGAACGGGAAAATCTACGAATTTGACGCAGTAATCCAAAAGGTGCCGGATATTGACGGCGCCTATATTGCATTTTGGTACGATGTCCGGGCGGAGTTCGGCAAGGGACGGGTGAAGGTACATGCGACCGTTGACGGAGAGCCGTACGACGGGAGTCTGGTACGGATGGAGACGCCCGGGCACATTATCGGCCTGCAAAAGGATATACGGGCGCGGATCGGCAGGCAGCCGGGAGATACCGTGCATGTGACAATAAAGGAAAGATAAGCGATGGGAAGGATAAGAGAAAAATATTTCGGAGACAGGAAATTTTATAAAATGGTGCTGCTGGTGGCAGTGCCCATTATGATCCAGAATGGCATTACCAACTTTGTCAGCCTTTTGGATAACATTATGGTAGGTCAGACCGGAACGGAGCAAATGTCCGGCGTGGCGATTGTCAATCAGCTGCTGTTTGTTTACAACCTCTGTATCTTCGGAGGACTGGCCGGAGCCGGAATTTTTACCGCCCAGTATTTCGGCAGCAAAAATGACGAGGGCGTCCGCCATACCTTCCGATATAAAATCTGGATGGCGGCGATCCTGACGGTGGGAACCATTCTGCTGTTCTGCTTCGGCGGAGAACGGCTGATCGGCATGTATCTGAAGGGCAGCAGTGACGGAAGCGATCTGGAGGCTGCCCTGTATTATGGCCGGCGCTACCTGATGCTTATGCTCATCGGCCTGCCGCCGTTTATGATGGTACAGGTCTATTCCAGCACGCTTCGTGAATGCGGGGAGACGGTAGTGCCCATGAAGGCCGGCGTGGCCGCGGTGCTGGTGAACCTGGTATTCAACTACCTGCTGATCTACGGAAAATTCGGCTTCCCCGAGCTGGGCGTGGCCGGAGCCGCGATTGCCACGGTATTATCCCGTTATGTGGAGGCGGCGATCGTCATTGGCTGGACCCACAGAAACCGGGAGAAACATACATATATAGCGGGGGTTTACCGGACACTGCGGGTTCCGGCGGAGCTGGTAAAACGCTTTTTCATCAAGGGGATGCCCCTGCTGGTGAACGAGACGCTTTGGGCCTCGGGCATGGCCATGCTGATGCAGTGCTACTCTGTGCGGGGCCTGAACGTGGTGGCCGGACTGAACATTGCCAACACCATTTCCAATGTGTTTAACGTAGTGTTCATTGCCCTGGGAGACTCGGTGGCCATTGTAGTCGGCCAGCTGCTGGGCGCGGGCAGGCTTAAGGAGGCAAGGCGCACAGACACAAAGATGATCGTATTCTCCGTCATGTGCTGCACGGCGGTCGCTGCAGTTATGCTGGTTATCTCGCCGCTGTTTCCACAGCTTTACAACACCAGCAGCGAGAGCAGAAGGCTGGCACAGTATTTCATTATGGGCAGTGCCATATTCATGCCCCAGAACGCATTCCTCCATGCGGCTTACTTCACCCTGCGGTCGGGCGGAAAGACCGTAATCACCTTCCTGTTCGACAGCGTATTTATGTGGTGCGTCAGCGTGCCGATTGCCTATCTGCTCAGCAGATATACCGGCCTGAATGTACTGCTGATCTACGTATTGGTACAAATGGGAGACTGGATCAAATGTGTGATCGGCTTTGTGCTGGTCAAGAAGGGAGTCTGGATACAAAACATGGTAGCGGCAGAATAGCGCGCTGCTTCAGCAGAAATCTGCAATTCGATAGAATCAGGAATGGGCCCGTTGTACCGGCTAAAGTGGCTTGGCCGGTACAACGGGCCTAATTTATGTATGGGGCAATTCCGGCAGAATGGGTACCTGCGGAACAGGGAAAATGTCAGGTAAATGTAAGGCAGCTGACAGCCGGATGTCAGGATGGCGTGTTATCCTTAGGAAAAAGTAATTATGGCGCAGAACATACAGGTGACAAAAATGCAAGATGATTGAAAGGTTCCGTCTATTGCGCCTGACGGCTGATCTGCCTATACTAAGTCTGAAGTATGCCAAAGGAGAAGCGATATGAAAAGAATAAAGAAAATGTTCAAGTGCCTGCTGATGCTGCTGTTCATTTGCATAATAGGTGTCGTGGGCATGGGATATAAAGAATATCAGCACGCACTTAGCCGGGAGCCGCTGGAAGAAAAAATCAGCAGTATCCAGGCGAAGGACAATTATACCCCCATCTCTGAACTGTCTCAAACCTATCTGGATGCAGTGGAGGCGGCGGAGGATCACCGGTTTCGGGAGCATTTTGGGATTGATGTGATCGCTGTGGGGCGTGCGGTAAAAAATAATCTTCTTTCCGGCAGCCTCAGGGAGGGCGGTAGCACAATTACCCAGCAGCTTGCCAAAAACCTGTATTTTACCCAGGAAAAGGAGCTGATACGGAAAATAGCGGAGGCATTTATGGCATTGAGGCTGGAGCGCAGCTATACAAAGGATGAAATACTGGAGCTGTATGTCAATACGATTTATTTCGGAGATGGCTACTACGGCATACGGGAGGCAAGCCTGGGATATTACGGGAAAGAGCCATCCCGGCTGACTGTTGAGGAGGCCGCCATGCTGGCAGGCCTTCCCAATGCACCTTCTGCCTACTCGCCTACGGAGCATCCGGAGCTGGCAGAAAAACGGCAGCGGATGGTTTTACAGCAGATGGTGAAATACGGATATCTTCCCCAAGAGACTGCAAAAAAAACAGTACAGTCGGCAGGAGAATGAGAGCACCGGGAACCAGACGCATATCGGCTTATGCTCTACCTGTGCCATAAGGCGACAAGCGCATAATTGGAATCCCCAACGGGGACGATGCTTCGGTTAATTGATGGGCGGCAGTAAGTAAAAGGACAATGAAAAATGAGTAAGCGAAGGAGCTAGTGAAAATACAGGTTCTCATAGGATGGGATACCCGGACGTCGCTATGGAAGGAGGTTGTCCATCCGTCGCTGATGGCAACGCTCCGGCGAACTAGCCACTAACTCCAA
>JAHZHG010000285.1 GCA_019420425.1 Clostridiales bacterium | reverse complement strand
GGTATACGTCGATTACGAAGCAAAGGTTACGGGAGTGGAAACCATGGTTCCCAGCCTGAACCGTATATATGTCTGCACAAATGCAAGCGGCAGTCTCTATGTGGCAGACAAGGACGGCGATCAGGCCGTACAGGATTATATCGCTCAGGTAGATGCCGATGCCGATGTACAGGCGCTGGTTACGGATGTCAAACAGCAGTGCGATGCGGCTGAGGCGAGGGATGCAGATCTGAAGCGGTTTATGGACGATATTGCAGTCCCGGAGACGGAGTATGTGATCCCTGAGGCCAATAGCGTGGATGTTTCATCAAACCGGATTGTACAGGCGATTACAACGGTTAACGTGCGTGCGGATTCTACGGAGGATGCGGATATCATCGGCACCCTGTATGAAGGGGATCAGGTGACCAGGGTCCAGGCATTGGACAATGGCTGGTCAGAGGTCAGATACGGCACGCAGACGGCATATGTCAAGAGCGAGTTTCTGACAGAAGTACAGGAGTAAAAATAGGGCACCGTAAATCGGAGATATCGGTTTGCGGTGCTTTTTGTATACCTTCCGGGTACCCCGGAATTGAACTGCGGCGTATGCGGCATATCGGGTATAATATTGTTTACTTTGCACATACTGGTGGAAAACGCTGGAATTATTCCCGGCGGGAATCAGGAGTGTGGATGATGAAAAAACAGGATGAACAACCGGAAGTCTGGGATGAGGACGAGCTGCTGCACCATATCTGCCGGAACAGTGCGTTTGCCAGGCGGGACTATCGGGTGCTGATGAGGAAGGTGGAGGATGAGCTGCTGGCAGTGGAGATGAACAGCCAGGCGGCAAAATACGGGGAGCTGGAAGAAGAGGCAGCCAGGCTGCTGATGAAAAAAGGCAAGGTGACGCCGGAAGAGAGCCTGCCCAGGCGGGCAGGACAATGGGCCGCGCTTCAGGCAGAGACGGCGCTGAATATCAGCACGCCCCATCTGGCGGAGCTGCTGGAAAAGCAGCAGGAAAAACGGCTGTGGAAGACCAGGCGCCTTCTGCGGGCATACCGCCCGGCGGCGTTGGGGGAGGCCTGCGAGCTGGCAAAGGAACTGATGGACTTTGAACGCCAGACCCTGGAAGCGTTAAAGCGCTACTGCTAACGGCTTGCCACCGGGCGGTTAGTGTGCTAAAATGAGCCATAGCGATAAAAACAGCATGAACACTTGAACAGGAAGAAATGAATTATGGAAGAACAACAGGCGGGAATACGTCTGAACAAATGGATTGCCGACGCAGGATATTGCAGCAGGCGCGAAGCGGACCGGCTCATTGAGGCCGGTAAAGTCAGCGTAGACGGAAAGGCAGCGGCTATGGGCCAAAAGGTCCTGCCCGGCCAGTGCGTGACGGTGGAGGGACACCGGCTTATGCCTGAAGAAGAGGATATCCTGCTGGCGGTGAACAAGCCGGCAGGCGTGGTCTGTACCACAGATACCCGCTGGGGAGATAAAACCGTAGATGAGCTGCTGCACTATCCGAAGCGGCTTTTTTATGCCGGACGGCTGGATAAAAATTCCCAGGGCCTCCTGCTGATGACCAACATGGGCGAGCTGGCTGACCGGATCATGAAAGCGGGAAATTATCATGAAAAGGAATATGTTGTGCAGGTAAACCGGCGGATTACCCCGGAGTTTCTGCAGCAGATGGGCGGCGGCGTATACCTGCATGAGCTGGGCGTAAAAACCAGGCCGTGCAGGGTTGCCAGACTGAGCGCCGACACCTTCAGCATTGTGCTGACCCAGGGGTTGAACCGGCAGATTCGCCGGATGTGCCGCGAGCTGGGCTTTGAGGTGGTCAGCCTGACCCGTATCCGGATTATGGATATTTTACTGGAAGGCCTGAAGCCGGGCGAATACCGCAGGCTCAGCCGGGAGGAAATCCGAAGACTGGAGCGAAAGACAGGAGGAAAACCATGAACAAATCCCTGAACCGGATGAAGGAGCTGGTGGAGACACTGAACGCAGCTTCCAGGGCATATTATCAGGAAGACCGTGAGCTGATGAGCAACTATACGTACGACCGGCTGTATGATGAGCTGACCGCGCTGGAGCGGGAAACGGGAATTGTGCTGGCCGGCAGCCCCACGGTGAGTGTGGGCTACGAGGCTCTTGACGAGCTGCCCAAGGAGCGGCACGAGGAGCCCATGCTTTCCCTGGATAAAACCAAAAACGTAGAGGATCTGGCGGCATTTGCAGGAACCCATAAGGTGCTGGTTTCCTGGAAGCTGGATGGCCTGACCGTGGTACTGACCTATCGGGACGGGCAGCTGTACAAGGCAGTCACCCGGGGAAACGGCGAGGTGGGCGAGGTCATCACCAACAATGCCCGGGTATTTAAAAATATCCCCCTGACCATTTCCTTTAAAGGCGAGCTGATCCTCCGCGGCGAAGCAGTGATTACCTATAAAGATTTTGCGCGGATCAACGAAGAGCTGGAGGATGTGGACGCCAAATACAAAAATCCCCGCAACCTCTGCAGCGGCTCGGTCCGCCAGCTGAATAATGAAATTACGGCAAAGCGCCATGTGCGCTTTTACGCCTTCTCTCTGGTGCGGGCGGAGGGGCTGGACGCGGGCAATTCGCGGAAAAAGCAGTTTGATTTTTTAGCCTCCCAGGGCTTTGAGGTGGTGGAGCACCAGCTGGCAGACGGGGAGACGATGGCAGAGACGGTGCGCTCCTTTGCCGAGCGGATTGACCAAAATGAGGTTCCCTCGGACGGCCTGGTGCTGACCTATGATGATATCGCCTACGGACAGTCCCTTGGGCGCACGGCGAAGTTCCCCAGGGATTCCTATGCGTTCAAATGGGCCGACGAAATCCGGGAAACTACCCTCACGGAAGTGGAGTGGAGCGCATCCCGCACGGGACTGATCAACCCGGTGGCTATATTCGAGCCGGTGGAGCTGGAGGGAACCACCGTCAGCCGGGCCAGCGTACACAACGTAAGCATTGTTAAGGCATTGGGCCTGGGACTGGGGGATCAGATCCAGGTATACAAGGCCAATATGATTATACCGCAGATTGCCGAAAACCTGACGCGCAGCGGAAATCTGGAGATTCCGTCTGCCTGTCCGGTTTGCGGGGGCAAAACGGAGATCAAATCCGTAGGGGATGTGGAAACGCTGTACTGCACCAATCCGGAGTGCCAGGCAAAGCAGATCAAGTCCTTTACCCTGTTTGTCAGCCGGGATGCGATCAACATAGACGGTTTATCCGAGGCCACGCTGGAAAAGTTTATCGGACACGGCCTGATCCGGGATTTTGCGGATATTTTCCACCTGGAGGATTATCGGGAGCAGATTGTGGCCATGGAGGGCTTTGGGGTGAAGTCCTTTGACAATCTGATGGAGAGTATCCGGCAGGCCAGAAAGACAACGGTGCCCCGCCTGGTGTACAGCCTGGGCATCCCGGGGATCGGACTGGCTACGGCAAAGCAGATTGCCCGCGACTATGGCCACGACATAGAAAAGATCCGCCACGCAAATGCGGAAGAACTGGCTATGATTGACGGCATTGGGGCAGTCACCGGACAGGCGGTGGAGGACTATTTTGCGGAGGAGAAGAATCAGAGGGAGCTGGACAGGCTCCTGGGTGAGCTGGAGCTGGAAATCCCAAAGGAGAGCGCCGCAGCAGGCGCCCTGGAGGGAAAAACCTTTGTCATCACCGGAAAAACGCTGCATTTTCCCAACCGCAATGCACTGAAAGAAGAAATCGAAAAACACGGGGGAAAGGTTACCGGCTCTGTCACATCTCAGACCAGCTATCTGATCAACAACGATGTGACCTCCTCCTCGACGAAGAACAAAAAGGCGAGGGAGCTTGGTATACCGATATTGTCGGAGGAGGACTTTCTTGGTATGCTCGGTGAGCAGTGAAAGGGAGTTGACAATGGAAGAAGAAAAAAAGAAAAAGCGGGTAAACATATTTCGGCTTATCTTCAGCCGGCAGCTGTTCTTTACCCTGGGCCTGCTCTTGCAGCTGGCCCTGTTGGCCGGCAGCTATCTGCTGCTGAAGGAGTATTCCACGCTGGTCTTCGGCGGAGTGACGGTGGTCGCCCTTTTGCTGGTGATTTATATCGTTAACGGGACA
>JAHZHG010000284.1:1080-4166 GCA_019420425.1 Clostridiales bacterium | reverse complement strand
GTACCGTGAAGCCGACCAGCTGCAGTATTACCTGGAAATGCAGCCGTTTATCTCCGGGGTGAAGGTATACCTGCAGACACAGGATGCGTCCATTACCTATACAGGCGAACGGGAGCAAATGATCCGTTTGCTGAAGGGCTTTAGCTATGACCGTGCAGAGGTTCCGGAAAATGTTCTGGAAAATTCCGGAAGAAAGCTAAATGAAACCTACAGGGAAAAGCTGATTAACAAGGTGATACTCCGCGCCGGAGCCAAGCTGCTTCTGCCGTATCCGGTGAATGCTGCAATTACCGCAGTGAAATCGGTCGGCTATATCTGGCATGGCGTAAAAACCCTGGCAAAAGGAAAGCTGGAGGTTCCTGTGCTGGATGCGACGGCCATCGGCGTATCTGTGCTGCGGGGGAATTTTAATACCGCAGGCTCCATTATGTTTTTACTGGGAATCGGAGAAATTTTAGAAGAGTGGACGCACAAAAAGTCCGTAGACGATCTGGCCAGAAGCATGTCGCTGAATGTAAGCCGGGTATGGCTGCTTAAGGATGGCCAGGAGGTGCTGGTGCCGATTACCGAAATACAGGCGAATGATCTGACCGTTGTACATATGGGAAGCGTGATTCCCTTTGACGGAACCGTTAAAGGGGGAGAGGCCATGGTCAACCAGGCCTCCCTTACCGGAGAATCTCTGCCCGTACATAAGCGGGAGGGCAGCTCAGTCTATGCGGGTACTGTCCTTGAGGAGGGCGAGCTGACCATCCAGGTAAAGTCAGTAGGAGGCTCCAGCCGGTACGAAAAAATTGTTACCATGATCGAGGAATCGGAAAAACTGAAATCCTCACTGGAAGGAAAAGCCGAGCATCTGGCAGACCGTCTTGTGCCCTACACGCTGGCAGGAACAGGACTGACCTGGCTGCTGACCAGAAATGTAACCAAGGCAGTGGCGGTCCTGATGGTGGATTTCTCCTGCGCCCTGAAGCTGGCCATGCCGATCTCCGTACTCTCGGCGATCCGGGAAGCCAGTACGCACAAGACAACCGTAAAAGGAGGAAAATACCTGGAGGCTGTGGCCGAAGCGGATACCATTGTCTTTGACAAAACAGGAACGCTGACCAAGGCACAGCCTACGGTCGTGGATGTTGTTTCCTTTAATGGAGAGCAGCCGGACGAGCTGCTGCGTATCGCTGCCTGCCTGGAGGAACATTTCCCCCATTCTATGGCAAAGGCGGTTGTGGATGCTGCGAAGGTAAAGAATTTGCGGCACCAGGAAATGCATTCCAGGGTTGAGTACCTGGTGGCCCACGGGATTTCCTCAATGATTGATGACAAAAAGGTGATCATTGGCAGCTACCATTTTGTTTTTGAGGATGAACACTGCGTTATTCCTGAAGAGCAGAGGGAAAAATTCGATGCCCTTCCTTCAGGCTATTCCCATTTGTATATGGCCATCGAGCACACACTGGCAGCGGTGATCTGTATTGAAGACCCGCTGCGCGAGGAGGCCAAAGCCGTGGTGGCCGCGTTAAAGCAGGCGGGTATCAGCAAGGCGGTAATGATGACCGGGGACAGCGAGCGTACGGCCCGTGTGATTGCGGATCAGGTCGGTGTGGATGCCTATTTTTCAGAGGTACTGCCGGAGGATAAGGCACGGTTCGTGGAGAAAGAAAAAGCGGAAGGAAGAAAGGTAATCATGATCGGCGACGGTGTCAATGATTCACCGGCGCTGTCAGCGGCTGACGTAGGGATCGCCATCAGCGACGGAGCAGAGCTGGCCAGAGAGATTGCAGATATCACGGTAGGAGCTGAGGATCTGCAGGAGCTGGTCACCCTGAAGGCCATCAGCGACGGCCTGATGAAGCGGATTCATCGGAATTACCGCATGATTGTGGGGATCAATACGGCGCTGATCCTGTTGGGAGTAGGCGGAATCCTGCAGCCGACGACCTCAGCGCTGCTGCACAATACCTCCACCCTGCTCATCAGCCTGAAAAGCATGAAAAACCTGCTTTAACGAGCACAGAATATTTGTTCGGAAAATTTGTTCGACCCTATTGACAAACGGACGTTCGGGATATATAATAAATCCATAAAAAGAACAGACGTTTGCAACGAACGTTCGAGTATTATTTCGATTCGTTTATCATTCAGGGGAGGACAAAGAGTTATGAGAGAGATCACGTATTTATATAACAGCCTGTGTGAACAGGAAAACGGCGCAGCCACTTTCGGAGACGGCCATTCCGTGCCTTCACTGAATGCCGCCGTATATGCCAGCGCCGTTTCCTCAAGGGCCCTTGGCATCCCATCCTCAGCGGCCAATATTGCCCGGCAGAATAACTCAGCCCGCCGGCTGGCCAATGCCAGACAGAGAAAGGCGCGCCGCAGAGTCTGCCGGAGCCGGCGGGCTGTGCTGACAGTGGCAGCCCTAGCTCTGATCGCTCTGATTTGTTACGGCGCCAACAGCCTGATTGCCTATGCGATCAATGCATACAGGCCCGGCCCGGAAGCGTCATCCAGCGGCCTGCAGCGGTATTACACCGATATCATCGTTCAGCCAAACGAGACCCTCTGGGACATTGCCCAGGAATACTTTACCGATAATTGCAGTTCCATTTACGCCTATATGGATGAAATCATGGAGCTGAATCGCCTAGGCAGCGAATACCTGACCTACGGCCAGCACCTGGCGATCCCATATTACCGATAATTTTGCTTTACTTACCAAAGATGGCTGCGGAAATTCTCCGCGGCCTTTTCTGCGCCTTTTTTAACGGATTTGGTTGACAGGCCAGACCGATCTGTGGTAAGCTAAAATCAGATTGATCTATTTGAAAAACATGTGTTTGTCGTATAGATCAATCTGGTAACTCTTTCCGTCTTTCTCAAGTAAAGGATGATTTAGCCCTATGCCAGAAAAACAAAACAAATCCGGCCAGCATGAATCCTACCATGACCGTCTGGCCGTTCAGAACACCTTAAAGCTGCGGGAAATTTTAAAAACCCTGCCTCCCTTTGCCAAGGATTATTTCCGGGCCATCGAACCGACGACGTCTACGCGGACCCGGATTTCTTATGCCTATGATATCCGGGTT
>JAHZHG010000284.1:0-1070 GCA_019420425.1 Clostridiales bacterium | reverse complement strand
CCAAATCCAGGCCGTGGACATTGAGGAATACCAGGAATACCTGAAGGTCTATGATTCCGACCAAGGCCTTCAGACCAATGGCGAACGCGGCCTGAAGCGCAAAATGTCCGCCCTGCGCAGCTTTTATGCCTATTATTACAAGCGCCAGCTGATTCAGACGAATCCCACTCTTTTGGTGGATATGCCAAAGCTCCACGAAAAGACCATCATCCGTCTGGACACGGATGAAACGGCTGCCTTGCTCGATTATATTGAACACTGCGGCGACCGGCTTACCGGTCAGCAGAAAATGTACTACGAAAAGACCAGAACCAGAGATCTGGCTATTGTTACTCTCCTTCTGGGAACGGGCATTCGGGTATCCGAATGTGTGGGACTGGATATAGAGGATATCGATTTCAAGAACAACGGTATCCGCGTAGTCCGAAAAGGCGGTTCAGAGATGAGTGTTTATTTTGGCGACGAGGTGGCTTCGGCCCTTCGTACCTATCTGGAGGACCGGGCGGGGATTACCCCGGTCGCCGGCCATGAGCACGCCCTGTTTTTTTCCACCCAGCGCAGGCGCATAGGTGTCCAGGCCGTGGAAAATATGGTAAAAAAATATTCCCGTGCAGTGACCACGACAAAAAAAATTACCCCGCATAAGCTGCGGAGTACATATGGCACTACTCTTTACCAGGAAACCGGCGATATCTATTTAGTGGCGGACGTCCTTGGTCACAAGGACGTCAACACCACAAGAAAGCATTATGCAGCAATGGATGAAAACCGGCGTCGTCAGGCGGCTGCGGCGGTCAGGCTGCGCCGTCCCTAGTATACCGTTGCCCCAAAGGGCATCAACGCCAGTTTGGCCAGCTTGAACTGCTGTAAACCAAAGGGAATACCCACAATAGTAACGCAGAGCAGACAGCCGATCACCGCCGATTCAATGGCCAGGGGCAGTCCGGATACCAGCAGCCAGAGGATATTCAGCAGCAGGGAGCCGGCTCCCCCGCCATAGCGGACCTCCTTTCCAAAAGGAAAAAAGCTGAGGGATGCAAATTTGAAACACTGCAGCCCCATCGGAATAC
>JAHZHG010000283.1:2960-4180 GCA_019420425.1 Clostridiales bacterium | reverse complement strand
CTGCTGGAAAAAATGGACGGCGGCAGCCTGAGCTACCTGGACATCCCTGCGGTAACCCAGGACGCCCGGGGCAGATCGGTGTATGCAAACGCTGCGGAGCTGAAAAAGGCTCAGGAGTGCTTTGGCCTGGTCTTTCAGAATTTTAATCTCTTCCCTCATTTTTCTGTGATGAAAAATATCTGTGACGCACCCCTGCGGGTGCAGAAGCGGCCAAAGGCCGAGGTAGAGCAGGAGGCCAGAGAGCTGCTGGCAAAGATGGGCCTGTCCGATAAGGCGGACAGCTACCCGTACCAGCTCTCCGGCGGACAGCAGCAGCGGGTATCGATTGCCCGGGCGCTGGCCTTAAAGCCGAAGGTGCTGTTCTTTGACGAGCCCACCTCCGCCCTGGATCCGGAGCTGACGGGGGAAATATTAAAGGTAATTAAGGGACTGGCAGCCGAGCACATGACCATGGTCATTGTTACCCACGAGATGAATTTTGCCCGAAATGTGGCGGACCATATTATTTTTATGGAGCAGGGCGTGATTGTCGAGGAGGGCGGCCCGGAGGAGCTGTTTAATTCTGACAATCCCAGAATGCGGGAGTTTTTCGGCAAAATCGGAGAATTCTAACTTCTCTCTTGCGTTATAAAGACGATTAAGCTATAATTCTTGCGTAAGCGTTGCGAAAGCCGACAAAAATCCGCCGGTCAATGACTGCATTCCCATTGGCCTGAAACGGATAAGTACAGCCGCAGCAGACAGATGACAGAAGAAAGGACCTGAATATGAGTACTATACACGAGCAGGCAGAGATTACGGACAAGCTGAGAGAAGAATGCGGGGTCTTCGGTATATATGATTTTGACGGCGGGGACGTCGCTTCCAGCATTTATTACGGACTGTTTGCCCTGCAGCACCGCGGGCAGGAGAGCTGCGGTATTGCAGTCAGTGATACCGGCGGGCCCAAGGGAAAAGTGCTCTCCCATAAAGGAATGGGGCTGGTAAACGAGGTATTTAATCCGGACGACCTGGAAGGATTAAAGGGCGATATCGGAGTAGGCCACGTGCGGTATTCCACCGCAGGCGGAAGCACGCGGGAAAATGCCCAGCCTCTGGTGCTGAACTACGTAAAGGGAACCCTGGCGCTGGCCCACAACGGAAATCTGGTCAATGCGCCGGAGCTGAGACGTGAGCTGGAGTATACGGGAGCGATTTTTCAGACCACCATTGATTCCGAG
>JAHZHG010000283.1:0-2950 GCA_019420425.1 Clostridiales bacterium | reverse complement strand
ATTGCCTATCATATTGCCAGAGCCCGTATCCAGTCCAAGACTGTAGAAGAAGCGGTGGCCCGTGCCATGACAAAGATCCGCGGCTCATATTCGTTGATTATTATGTCCCCACGGAAGCTGATCGGCGCCAGAGATCCCCATGGGTTCCGGCCGCTGTGCATCGGAAAGCGGGACAACGCCTATATTCTGGCGTCGGAGTCCTGTGCACTGGACACCATCGGAGCAGAGTTTATCCGGGATGTGGAGCCGGGAGAGATTGTGACGATCACGCCAAAGGAAGGCATCGTGTCCAACAAGAGCATGTGCATACCCAGGGAAAAACAGGCCAGATGCATATTTGAATATATCTATTTCGGAAGGCCGGACAGTGTGGCGGATGAGGTGAGCATTTATCATTCACGGATACAGGCAGGCAGATTCCTGGCCATGGATTCTCCGGTGGAGGCTGACCTGGTGGTCGGCGTGCCGGAGTCCGGCAACGTGGCGGCTCTGGGCTATGCGATGGAATCCGGAATTCCCTACGGTACGGCCTTTGTCAAGAACGGCTATGTGGGACGTACCTTTATCAAGCCCAAGCAGAGCAGCCGGGAATCCAGCGTCCGGGTAAAGCTGAATGTATTAAGAGAGGCGGTGGCCGGAAAGCGGATCATCATGATTGATGATTCCATTGTCCGCGGGACCACCAGCGACCGCATTGTGCGTATGCTCCGGGAGGCCGGGGCAAAGGAGGTACACATGCGGGTAAGCTCGCCGCCGTTTCTGTGGCCGTGCTATTTCGGCACGGATATACCCGAGCGGGAGCAGCTGATCGCATACAACCGTTCAATCGAAGAAATACGGCAGATTATCGGCGCCGATTCCCTGGGCTATCTGAAGATCGAACGTCTGGAGGAGATGGTCGGCGGACTTTCTATCTGCAAAGGCTGCTTTACCGGAAAATATCCGATGGAGCCGCCAAGAGAAGATATCCGCGGAGAATTTGAACGCTGAGAACCAGAATAAAGGAGACAAGGCCGAACCCGAGGTTCGTCCATCCCTGATTTGAGCCGCAGCAGGTGCGGCATGGGAGGTAAAGATGAGTACAGATTGCTATGTAAGTCCATTGTCCGAGCGCTACGCCAGCAAGGAAATGCAGTACATTTTTTCACCGGACATGAAATTCAGGACCTGGAGAAGACTGTGGATTGCCCTTGCTGAGACGGAAAAAGAGCTGGGATTAAACATTACCGATGAGCAGATTGAAGAGTTAAAGGCCCATAAGGATGACATCAACTACGAGGTGGCAAAAGAGAGGGAAAAGCTGGTGCGCCACGACGTGATGTCCCATGTATATGCATATGGCGTGCAGTGCCCGAAGGCAAAGCCGATCATTCATCTGGGAGCGACCTCCTGCTACGTGGGCGACAATACGGACATTATTGTGATGACCGAGGGCCTGAAGCTGCTGAAGAAAAAGCTGGTCAATGTGATCGACCAGCTGGGCCGCTTTGCCGATAAATATAAAGACCTGCCTACCCTGGCATTTACCCACTTCCAGCCGGCGCAGCCGACCACCGTGGGCAAGCGCGCCACGCTGTGGATGCAGGAGTTTATGATGGATTTGGAGGATCTGGAGTATGTGCTCTCCGGAATGAAGCTGCTTGGTTCCAAGGGAACCACCGGAACCCAGGCCAGCTTCCTGGAGCTGTTTGACGGCGACCAGGAGACGATCGACAGGATCGATCCCATGATAGCAGAGAAGATGGGCTTTACCGCCTGCCAGCCCGTATCCGGCCAGACGTATTCCCGTAAGGTGGATACCCGCGTGGCCAATGTACTCGCAGGCATCGCAGCCAGCGCGCACAAGATGTCCAACGACATCCGTCTGCTGCAGCATTTAAAAGAGGTGGAAGAGCCCTTTGAGAAGACCCAGATCGGCTCATCCGCCATGGCATACAAGCGCAATCCCATGAGAAGCGAGCGCATTGCTTCTCTGTCCAGATACGTAATGATCGACGCACTGAACCCGGCGATCACCTCAGCTACCCAGTGGTTTGAGCGTACTTTGGATGATTCCGCCAACAAGCGTCTGTCCATCGCCGAGGGCTTTCTGGCTACGGATGGCATTCTGGATCTGTGCCTGAACGTAACCGACGGCCTGAAGGTATATCCGAAGGTCATCGAAAAGCGCCTGCGCAGCGAGCTGCCCTTCATGGCAACGGAAAACATCATGATGGATGCCGTAAAGGCAGGAGGAGACCGCCAGGAGCTGCATGAGAAAATCCGCACCCTGTCCATGGAAGCCGGAAGAAACGTCAAGGAAGAGGGCAAGGAGAATAACCTGCTGGAGCTGATCGCCGCAGACCCCTCCTTCAACATGACGCTGGACGAGCTGCAAAAAACCATGGATCCGGCCAGATATACAGGACGGGCCAGAGAACAGGTGGAGAAATTCCTCGCCGTAAACGTGGCCCCGATATTGGAGAAAAATAAAGACCTGCTGGGGATAAAAGCAGAGATAAACGTATAAAACAAACATTCAGACATGCCAGAAGGCTGCCGCACCTGTGACTTTTCGTCACGGATACGGCAGCCTTTTGTCAGCCGAGGGATTTCCAGCCGAAGATCGCTGCGCCGATTACCCCATTTTCTTCGCCCTCTGAAGAAATCAGAAAGCGTACTGCTTCGGCTGGATACGGCTTTCTGGTGTGCTGCCGTACCTGCTCGGCCAGCTTCTTCAGCGGGAAGTCCTTCATATGGATTACCCCGCCGCCGAGAATCATGTGATCCGGCCCAATCAGAGTGATTTCTGTGGCAATGGGCAGGGAAAGATGCACAATAAAGTCCTGCAGGAGAGCATCGCCGCCATGGCGGCTGAACAGCTCTTCAATGGGAGTATCCGGATAATGTTCTGCCTGTATGGCACGCAGATAGGAGCCGGAGGCCAGCGTTTCTGCGCAGCCCACATTTC
>JAHZHG010000282.1:897-4183 GCA_019420425.1 Clostridiales bacterium | reverse complement strand
GATAATTCTGTATTTTCCTCCAAAAGCTACCGCGGGTTTTGCTACCTTTGAAGTCAGAACGCCAAGCCGGCTGCCCTGGCCGCCCGCGAGCAGCATAGCAATCATTTCTTTCTTAATCACGCTATCACCTCTTGTTGTAATATAATAAAGTCCTGAGAAGCTGCAAACCAGTTTCTCACTAAATGGCGCCAGAAGCGCCGTACATCCTTCCGGATGCCGCCTCCCTGTCCTCCCTTTCAGGCAGGCACTCCTTTTCCTCCATATTATCCGGAATTATGTTTATGCTATTATACCATGTCCGCTTACAGACATCATGCCTCCGGCGGATGCGCAGCAGCTTTCAGCGGGATCGCTGAAACTGCCTATGCGCTATGGTATAATTCGCACTTGTGCTCATTATATGATGTCCGTTTACGGACATCATGCCTCCGGCGGATGCGCAGCAGCTTTCAGCGGTCCCGCTGAAACTGCTTATGCGCTATGGTATAATTCGCACTTGTGCTCATTATACCATAGGTTTCCAAAATAGTGAACGATTTTTACAATTTTTTTGAAGTTATTTATTGCTTTTAGAGCATTTAGCTCAATTGTTTTTCGACCTCCTTCGACTATTTTACATGTTTTTGTCAATTATTTGACTTATTTTTTTATTTTTTTATACATTATCACTGTACTCCGTTCATTGATTATATCTTGGATTTTACAGAGAAAAAGCGTATAATAAATCCAGCGGGAATTTTTCCTGTCTCAAAACAGAAAAAAGGAGTGCTTCATTTATGTACCAGATAGATTTTCAACAGCCCATCCATGTTCATTTTATCGGAATCGGCGGGATCAGCATGAGCGGCCTTGCCGCGGTCCTGCTTGACCGTCAATTTACCATCTCGGGTTCCGACGCCAAGGAATCTCCGCTGACGGCCTGGCTTGCCGGCAAGGGCGCCAGGATTATGTACGGGCAGGCAGCGGAAAATATCCTCCCGGACACTGACCTGGTGGTTTACACCGCGGCGATTCATCCGGACAACCCAGAGTTTGCCCGGGCAAAGGAGCTGAACCTGCCTATGCTGACCCGTGCAGAGCTTCTCGGCGAGATCATGAACAATTATGACACTCCCATTGCTGTTTCCGGCACCCACGGCAAAACCACAACCACCTCCATGCTGGCCCAGATTCTGCTGGCTGGGAAAAAGGATCCGACCATCTCCGTGGGCGGCATTTTGAAGTCCATCGGCGGAAACATCCGCGTAGGCCAGTCCCAGACCTTCATCACCGAGGCCTGCGAATACACCAACAGCTTTTTGAGCTTTAATCCCAAAATCAGCCTGATCCTCAACATTGACGCGGATCATCTGGACTTTTTCAAGGATATTGACGATATCCGCCATTCCTTCCGTCTCTTTGCGGAAAAGCTGCCTGCCGACGGAACACTGATTATCAACCATGAGATTCCCGACCTGGCTTCCTTCCTCGACGGGCTGGACTGCCAGGTCATTACCTACGGCCTGAATCCGTCCTGTGACTACTATGCAGCCAACGTTTCCTATAATGAACTGGGCTGCGGAAGCTTTGATCTGATGAAGGGCGGAGTCTCCCTGGGCCGCTACTGCCTGAACGTCCCCGGAGAGCACAATGTCTCCAACGCAGTTGCCTCCCTAGCCGCAGGTATCCTTCTGGATATTTCTCCTGAACAGCTGCATGAGGGCCTGGAGAGCTTTACCGGCGCTGACCGGCGCTTTGAACACAAGGGATCGGTAAAGGGAATCACGATTATCGACGACTACGCCCACCATCCCACCGAAATCGCCGCTACGCTGAAGGCCGCAAGCCATTACCCTCACCATACCCTGTGGTGTGCGTTCCAGCCCCATACTTATACGCGGACGGCTGCCCTTCTGGATGATTTTGTGGAAGCGCTGTCCCATGCGGACAAGGTCGTACTGGCCGATATCTACGCTGCCCGGGAAAAGAACACGATCGGAATTACCTCTGATGTCCTGCGGAAAAAGCTGGAGGAAAAGGGCGTGGATGCCTGGTATTTTTCCACCTTTGCAGAAATCGAGGACTTCCTGCTTGCGCACTGTGTCTCCGGAGATCTGCTGATTACCATGGGCGCGGGAGATATTGTCAATGTAGGGGAGGAGCTGCTGAAAAAAGGGCTTACCGAGTAGTCGTCTGCGCCCAAAAGAGGCTTCCCCACCATTTATACACATCCAAAGAGCCCGCATTTATCGGACTTTACGATAGTTATCCACATTATCCACAGGCTTATGCACATCTTTCCCCAATAGGCCTGTGGACTTTTTTGTGGAAAACCTGATTTACATAACTCATTCGACAAATTTCGCCTTTTTCTCCATTTTCCCATAATTTATCCACTTGTCCGGTTTACCAAACCAGTTATCCCCAAAGTTATCCACATTATCCACAATATCCACTGGGGATAAGTTTTCCCCAGGGTGGAGGAAAAAATTTCTGCAGAATTCTCCGGTTTTCAATGCGCCCGCCTTATGATATACTGAAAGGGAGGTGAATCTGATGAACTTACATATGCCTGAAACCTTTGACACCACCACCGTTTCCAACCGCTTTATTGACCGGTATATGCCTGCGGCCAGCGGGGAATACGTGAAAATTTATCTCTATTTACTGCGGTCTGCCCAGTCCGGCAGAGAGTTTTCCCTTTCTGCCGCTGCCGACTGTTTTGAACGTACCGAAAAGGACGTAAAACGCGCCCTCTCCTATTGGGAAAAGCAGGGCCTGCTCCGTGTGGATAAATCATCCTCCGGTGAGCCGGAGAGCATTACCCTGCTGGAGCTGCCTTTGGACAGCCGCGGTACGTCTGCGCCTGCAGCTAAATCAGAAACGCTTCCGGAAAAGGCCTCTGCCCCGGAAACGGAAACCGCGGCCGCCGCAGAACCGGCACGCGCCCCCCTTTCCCGGGAGCGCCTGGCTGAACTGCAGGCACGCAAGGATATCAAACAGATGCTGTTTGTCGCAGAAGCCTATATCGGCCGGCCGCTTCGCCCCAGTGAGATGAACAACCTGCTGTATTTCCACGATACTCTGCATCTGAGCACGGATCTCATTGAATACCTGATTGAATACTGTGTTTCCAAGGGCTGTACCAGCCCCCAGTATATGGAGAAGGTCGCGCAGAGCTGGGCGGCAGACGGCATCTCAACAGTTTCCCAGGCCAAGCAGGCATCCAGCCTTTATCATAAAAATTACTTTTCTATTCTCAAGGCCTTCGGCATTAAGGGGCGTAATCCCGCCGCTCCGGAGGTGG
>JAHZHG010000282.1:0-887 GCA_019420425.1 Clostridiales bacterium | reverse complement strand
TATTGTTATTGAAGCCTGCAACCGCACCATCAGCCAGACCCATCAGCCCAATTTTCAGTATGCGAATAAGATTCTGGAAAAGTGGCATAAAGCGGGGATATCCAACGTTGAGCAGATCAAAGGTCTGGATGCGCAGCATGAGCAAAAGCGCAGAGAGCAGAAGGCACAGAACTCGCCTGCTGCGCCTGAACCCCAAAAATTCTATGCGTTTGATCAGCGCGATTATGATTATGATAAACTGGAGGAACAATTTCTGAACCATTGATGAGGTAAACCTATGTCCCTAACCAACACCCAGTATGATGAACTGATGCGCCAATACAACCAGCGGCAGCTGAAAGCCCGCCATATTCAGGAGGAGCACCGCAGAGAAGCCCTTTCCGCTATTCCTGAGCTGGCCGGGGTGGATGAAGAAATTGCCTCCCTCAGCGTGACCTGTGCCCGTCGGATGCTGATGGAAGAGGAAACCGGCGGCTCCGCACAGCTTCTGGACGAGCTGCGTCACCGGGTAAATGCGCTCTCTCAAAAGCGCGCTGCCCTGCTTGCCGCCCACGGCTATCCTGCCGACTATCTGGAACCGGCCTATACCTGTCCCAAATGTCAGGATACCGGCTATGTGGGCAGTACCCGCTGTACCTGTTTTAATCAGGCCGCCATTGATCTGTTTTATACCCAGTCGGGTCTGCGTGAAATATTAAAGGAAGAAAACTTTTCCACCCTCACCTTCCGCTACTATTCGGAAGAGATGATCGATCCGCGGACTGCCCTGAGCGCCAGGGATACGGCCAAAAGGGTGGTAGAGGACTGCCGCCGGTTTATTGCAGATTTTGATTTGACCCATCCCAATCTCTTTTTTTACGGCAACACCGGCTTGGGCAAGATCTTCC
>JAHZHG010000281.1 GCA_019420425.1 Clostridiales bacterium | reverse complement strand
CTGCAGACCCTCTCCGGGCAGAGCCGCAGCCTGCTGTACGCTTTGTACAGGCAGCGGCTCACCTGGAAGGCAGTCGAAGAGCATATGGGAATCAAGCGCAGTAAGCTTGGGCGGCTGAGACGGCAGGCAGTGGAACAGGTATTGGAGCGGGTCAACGGAACCGTTTGCCCTGAACAGGAAGGGAGATGAAGCGATGGGGAGAAAGCTGGTCTATACCAATATGCTTTCTTTATATGAAGTGTATGGCCTGAGTCAGGAATAAGTGGTAAAAAGCCGCTGCCCGGAGAGGCAGAGCAGGAAAAGGCTGTCTCTGCGTCTCCGGGCAGACGATAAGGTGAAGAGATCAGAAGCCAAGCGCTTCGCCGATCAGTACCACATGGATCCTGCCCTGGGGTTTTGATCTGCGGGTAATCAAAATCTGGTTGCAGATGCAGTTATCGGACAGGCAGTCTGCGCATGTACCGGTTTTGCTGCAGGGCGTCGGTATGCTCAGACGCATGGCATTGAGCGGGGAAGCCACGTTGCGTACACGGTCAATGCCGGATTTCACATCGGCGGCGACCTTGTTTATGCCCACCAGCATGATGATGTGTTCCGGGCCGTAGCACAGAGCGGCGAGGCGGTTTCCGGTACCGTCAATATTGATCAGCTCGCCGTCCAGCGTAATGGCGTTGCTGCTCATAAAATAATAATCCGCAAAGAAAGCCCTGCGGTAAAGCTCCTTTTTTTCCTCTTCATTTTTGGCCGCAGAACGGTCAATGAGGGTGAGGGAGGAGGCCTTCAGCGCGTCCAGCATCCCGGACTGGGAGAGGGTTTCCGTACCGCCCCAGGTAACGGTGGCGTGTTCGGGGAGCAATTCCATAACGGAACAGACGGCGGCTTCCTTCGTGGGCTGATAGCATGCGGAAAAGCCGCGCTTTTCCAGCTTCTTTACCAGGGTGGCGCCGAGGGTTTCATAGTACATTTCTATCGGACTCATCAAAACACTCCTTTCTTGTCGGTATCTCCACTATAGCACAGTTTTTTCCGGTCAGCAAGAAGGCGCGGAAGATTGGATTTTTCGGCTTTTCAGATGAGAAAAAGAATGATATACTGAAAGGTATTGAGAGAAACAAAAGCATCAGGAGGTTTCCATGAAGAAAATATTAGATATGATCAATGACGAAATGGTAAAGGCTTTTGAAGCTGCCGGCTATGACGGAAGCTTCGGAAAAGTCGTGCTGTCTAACCGTCCGGATTTATGCGAATACCAGTGCAACGGCGCTATGGCAGCGGCAAAGACATATAAAAAAGCCCCGATCATGATTGCAAAGGACGTAACCGCAGCCCTGGGGGAAAGCACGGTATTTTCCATGGTGGATGCGGTCAATCCCGGCTTTATTAACATCCGGCTGAATCCGGAGTTTTTGGCCGGATACCTGCGTGAAATGCAGGCAGATCCAGACCTGTCCATCCAGAAGGCAGAAAATCCAAGGACGATCATCATCGACTACGGCGGAGCAAATGTGGCCAAGCCCCTGCATGTGGGCCATCTCCGCTCAGCGATTATCGGCGAAAGCGTAAAGCGGATCGGACGCTACCTCGGTCACAAGACCATCGGCGACGTGCATCTGGGCGACTGGGGCTTACAGATGGGCCTGATCATTACCGAGGTAAAAAAACGCCGGCCGGAGCTGGTTTATTTTGACGAAAGCTATACCGGGGAATATCCCGAGGAGGCTCCGTTTACGATTTCCGAGCTGGAAGAGATTTATCCCACGGCCAGCGGGAAGTCCAAGGAAGATCCGGAATACAAGGCTGAGGCCATGGAAGCCACCTATAAGCTGCAGAACGGAAGCCGCGGATATCTTGCCCTGTGGCAGCATATTTTGAACGTGTCTATTCAGGACCTGAAGAAAAATTATGACAGTCTTCAGGTACATTTTGACCTGTGGAAAAAGGAGTCTGATGCACAGCCGTATATTCCGGACATGGTGCAGTACATGAAGGATAAGGGGTACGCCCATCTGGATCAGGGCGCCCTGGTGGTAGACGTAAAAGAGGAGACGGATACGAAGGAGATCCCGCCCTGCATGATTCTGAAATCTGACGGCGCATCCCTGTACAATACCACAGACCTGGCTACCATCGTAGAGCGGATGAAGCTGTTTAACCCGGATACCATTATCTACGTGGTGGATAAGCGGCAGGAGCTTTACTTTACCCAGGTGTTCCGTTGTGCCAGGAAGACTGGTCTGGTAAAGCCGGAGACAGAGCTGAAGTTTCTTGGCTTTGGTACGATGAACGGCAAGGACGGCAAGCCGTTTAAGACCAGAGAGGGCGGAGTGATGCGTCTTGAGCATCTGATTCAGGGCATCAATGAGGAGATGTTCAAGAAGATTACGGAAAACCATGAGGTAGATCCGGATGAGGCGAGGGAGACAGCCAAGCTGGTGGCACTGTCCGCAGTAAAATACGGCGATTTGTCCAACCAGGCCTCCAAGGACTATGTGTTCGATATCGATCGATTTACCTCCTTCGAGGGAGACACAGGCCCGTATATTCTGTATACCATTGTCCGCATTAAATCCATACTGACGAAGTACAAAGAGCAGGGCGGCATCCTGGAGAATCCGGAAATCCGACCGGCGTCTGTGGACAGTGAAAAGGAGCTGATGCTGGAGCTGGTGAAGTTCAACAGTGTGATGGAGTCAGCCTTTGAGGAGATTGCCCCGCATAAAATCTGTTCCTATATCTACGATCTGGCAAATGTATTTAACCGCTTTTATCACGAAAACCGGATTCTTTCCGAGGAGGATAAGGAGCGCCAGAAGAGCTGGATTTCTCTGCTGGAGCTGACTAAGCGCGTGCTGGAGGCGTGTATCGACGTACTTGGATTTGAAGCGCCTGAGCGTATGTAAACGAATACAAAAAAGCACATTCGGCTGCGATGGGGATGCCCAGACGCAGCCGAATGTGCTTTAGACATAATCACGAAAAGCCTGGTTTGGTAAAAATGCCAATAGACTGTTTGCATTCTGCTGTGATATGCTGGGCATATCCATTCAGATAATCTGATATCTATTCTAAGATTCTTTATCGATTTTCCAACATTGAAATGAAAACACCAAAACGCAGGAGGTGGATATTTGACCAAACAAAGAGCGGCCCGCCGCCAAAGCCGAAGGACCGAAGCCGTCTGGCGCGTTCTGGCAATGGCACTGCTTGCAGCCGCCTTGTACTGCTGCTTTGGCGGACTGCGCAGAGCGGAATCCCAGGAGGAGACCGTGCGCTCCGTGGACGAACTGAGCTACGATGAGCTGCTGGAACAGGCGGCGGTTCTGACGGGAGCAGAACGCGGAGAGCTTTACCGGCGGGCAGTATTTTTATACCCCACAGGCAGTAAGGCATATTTACAGCTGCTGGAGCAGCTGATGGCGGACGGGCAGTTTTCGGCAGAAGAAGAACAGGAATTTATCTCCGTTTTTTTCGGAGTTGTACCCGGGCGGAGCTGTATGTATGCGGATTTGCTTCGGGAGTACCCGGCGGAATATGGCCAGGTTTGCTTTCGACTGGGAGAGGCATACTGGTATGGCCGCACGGGAAGCGTCAGCCGGGAAACCGGGGCGGCCTGGTACTGGCGTGCATGGGTTCTGCATAACAGCGCAGAAAAGAAAATGCCCGAGCTAAAGCTGGCCAGATGGTACGGAATGCTCACGCAGGGCCAGGATGCCTTATTCCGCTGGAAGGCACTCCTGGCGTTGGCAAGAGAGGAGCCGGCGGAGAAAAAAGATTTCTGGGTGGAAAACGAAATAGGAACATTGGTTCTTGCAGATTCGGGAGAGCTCCTTGAAAAAGGGGTTACGCCGGAGGAAATGGAAGAAGCCCTTCGAATGGCGGAGGCATATATTGAAGCCGGCGAGGGAGAGAGAAAAAAACAAACAGAAGAAACACTGGAAAAAGCAAAAGAGGCGCTGGGGAGGATCAGGCAGAGATACGCACAGGTACAGATAGAGCAATGAGGAGGCGGAAGTAGATGGAAAAAAGGAGAAGGATCAGGCAGAAAGCCGCGTGGGTGGTTACAGGGATGGTACTGGCAGGAGCGGTATCCGGAGACACGGTGAGCCGGCTGAAAGCAGAAACCAGAGAAACAGAGGAGAAGCTGACCGAACAGGAGACACCTGAACAACAGGGGCCACGGGAGGCGTGTATAGCGGAAGCCGA
>JAHZHG010000280.1 GCA_019420425.1 Clostridiales bacterium | reverse complement strand
GGTCGGCGCAGGGAAACGTTGCATGCCATGGGTACGGTTCTTCGCATGGCGCCCCAGGCTGCTGCCATGCTGCACGGCAGCAGCAAATATCCCGGCATTCAGGGCAGCGTCTGCTTTTATCCGGTCTGGGGAGGTACACTAATTGCCGCTGAGGTAGTCGGGCTTCCCTATACCGATTCCGGATGCCCGGAGGGCTTTCTGGGCTTTCATCTGCATGAGGGAAGTGTCTGTGCGGGCACGGCCGAAGATCCCTTTGCCGATGCCAAAACCCACTACAATCCCGGCGGCTGTCCCCATCCGGAGCACGCAGGGGACTTTCCTCCCCTCCTCTCCAATATGGGATACGGTTTGCTGATGTTCTACACTGCCCGCTTTCTTCCTGAGGAGGTCATCGGACGTACAGTAATTATCCACCGGCTTGCCGACGATTTTCATACCCAGCCCTCCGGAAATTCCGGAGAAAAAATTGCCTGTGGAGAAATACAGGCAATTTAGCCCGGCAAATCACCGCAGCACGTTTTTTGTCTGCGGTGATTCCCTTTTATGTCCTTGCAGGTATCTATATTTAATGCTATAATAAGACACACTGCAAAAATTGATAGAGGCGCGGTTTTCATCAGTACGCCGGGGCCACAGCCGGGGGGCTGCCCTGCCGGAAAGGGAAAACTGCCGAAGGAAAGCCAGCCGCCCGTCTGTCTTTTCTGGGGCGCAGCAGAATATGCTGCGAACTGTCACAAACGTGTGGAGCGCTATCATCAGAATTACATCGGAACGCTTTGGACTTCTCTTTTATTTTTGCATATTCCAAAAAGAAAGAGAGGATTTTTATGTACGCAACATTCTGGGCACTTGTCCCTCCGCTGGTCGCCATTGCGCTGGCGTTGATCACGAAAGAGGTTTACAGCTCTCTGTTTGTCGGCATCCTCGTCGGCGGCCTGTTTTTTTCCGGCTTCTCCTTTGAAGGAACGGTCGTTCACATTTTCCAAGATGGAATCATCTCCGTTCTCTCAGAAAGCGCTAACGTCGGTATTCTGGTTTTTCTTGTCATTCTGGGCATTATGGTATGCCTGATGAACAGGGCCGGCGGCAGCGCCGCCTTTGCCCGGTGGGCCGGTGCGCGGATCAAGTCCCGCACAGGCGCACAGCTGGCGACCGTAGCTCTCGGTGTGCTGATTTTTATTGACGACTACTTTAACTGCCTCACCGTGGGCAGTGTAATGCGCCCGGTTACGGACAAGCACCGCATTTCCCGGGCCAAGCTTTCCTATCTGATCGACGCCACGGCCGCGCCGGTCTGCATCATCGCCCCGATTTCCTCATGGGCGGCGGCGGTTACCGGCTTTGTGGAAGGTGAGGACGGAATTTCCCTGTTTATCCGGGCTATCCCCTACAACTACTACGCCCTGCTTACGATCCTGATGATGATCCTCATCGCTGTCTTTAAGGTCGATTACGGCCCCATGGCCGTACACGAAATGAACGCGCTGGAAAATGGGGATCTCTACACCACACCGGACCGTCCCTACGCCAATGCATCTGATGAGAAGATTTCCTCCCGCGGAGGGGTAATCGACCTGCTGATCCCGATTATCTCCCTGATCGTCTGCTGCGTTATCGGCATGATCTATACCGGGGGGTTTTTTGAGGGAGCCGATTTTGTCACCGCTTTTTCAAACAGCGACGCGCCTCTGGGCCTTACGCTGGGCAGCTTTTTCGGCTTTCTCATTACGGTTATCCTGTATGTTTCCCGACGCGTACTCTCCTTCCATGAGTGCATGGAGTGCGTTCCGGAGGGCTTTAAGGCCATGGTTCCCGCCATCCTTATCCTCACCCTGGCCTGGACGCTGAAGGCGATGACGGACAGCCTGGGCGCTGCTGAATTTGTGGCAGAATTTGTGGACAACTACGCGAGGGGACTGATGAATTTCCTGCCAGCCATCATCTTTTTGATTGCCTGCGGACTGGCCTTTGCCACCGGTACTTCCTGGGGTACCTTCGGCATCCTGATTCCCATTGTCGTGGACATTTTTTCCCATACCAATCCCACGCTGATGACGATCTCCATCTCTGCCTGTATGGCAGGCGCGGTGTGCGGCGACCACTGCTCTCCGATTTCCGATACGACCATCATGGCCTCGGCAGGGGCTCAGTGCAACCATGTGAACCATGTAACTACACAGCTGCCCTATGCGCTCAGTGTGGCAGCCATCTCCTTTGCCACCTACATTGTGGCCGGACTGGTTCAGTCGCCGCTGGCACTGGTTTTCGGTGTTGCGGCTACATGTATATTCCTGTTTATTATGAAAAAACGCGTTTAACCGGAGGGATTACTTATGGAACTTCCTGATCTGTCTCAAATGTCCATATGGGGCTGGCTGGTGCTGGCTGCCGTTGTTATTTTTTCTGCCATCTCCATATTTGTCGTCGATGATGAAGAAAAAAAGGGCCGGAATAAGCCCGGAAAGCTCTGCGGCGGGCGTCCCTGTGAAGAGTCCCCGGCCGCCAAAAAAGACGAAGAAGACATAAATATGGATACACTAATGCTTTAATTATGCCAAAAACCTGCCGCAGCATAACGCTGCAGCAGGTTTTTCTGTCATAAATACAGGCATCTATATGCCCAGAACCGCTGTGGCTACCTGGAAATATACCAGCAGCGAAATCGCATCAACTATCGTCGTAATAAACGGGCTGGCCATTACCGCAGGGTCAAAACCGATCTTCTTAGCCAGCATCGGCAGGGTACAGCCTACGATCTTGGCCGCAAAGGTGGTCAAAAGCAGCGTCACACATACCACGACTGCCACCGCCGGGCTCACCCGGTCAAAAATCAGCAGCTTGATAAAATTGCACGCCGCAAGGCAGGCGCCGCACATCAGGGCTACCCTGGCCTCCTTCCAGACAACCCTGGGCAGGTCGGAAAACTTGATCTCATCCAGGGAAATTCCGCGGATAATGGTCACGGAGGCCTGACTGCCGCAGTTTCCTCCCGTATCCATAAGCATAGGGATAAATGCGGTCAGGGCCACGTATGCGTTCAGCGCATTCTCAAAGCTGGTGATGATGATTCCCGTAAATGTGGCGGAGATCATCAGAAACAGCAGCCAGGGAATACGGCTCTTCCACAGCTCCACCACCGAGGTCTTCAGGTACGGTTTATCTGTCGGAGTGATCGCAGCCATCTTTTCAATATCCTCAGTGGCCTCCTCCTCCATAACATCAAGCGCATCATCGACGGTAACAATACCCACCAGACGGGTCTCGCCGTCCACTACAGGCATAGTGATGAAGTCGTACCGGCTGAACATCTGGGCCACCGACTCCTGATCCTCCAGCGTCCCCACGTAGATCACGTTCGGCTCCATGATATCCTCCAGCAAATCATCCTCGTTGGCCAGGATCAGGGTACGGATGGATACCATACCGATCAGGGTACGGTCTTTTTTCGTCACATAGCAGGTGTTAATCGTTTCTTTATTTACGCCGTTGCGGCGGATATGCAGGATCGCATCGCTCACCGTCATATGGGGCCGCAGCTCCACAAACTCTGTGGTCATGATGCTGCCCGCACTGTCCTCCGGATATTTCAGAATCTCATTGATCAGCTTTCGTTTTTCGGCATCTGCCTGAAGAAGAATACGCTTTACCACATTGGCGGGCATTTCTTCCACAATGTCTACGGCATCATCTACGTAAAGCTCATCAACGACCTCTTTTAACTCACTGTCGGAAAATCCGCGGATCAGCAGCTCCTGGGAATCCTGCTCCATCTCGACAAAGGTATCTGCCGCCAGTTCCTTCGGCAGCAGCCGGAACAGTAAAGGAAGGGATGACTCCGGAAGCTCCTCAAACAGTGCGGCCAGGTCCGCAGACTGCATGATTACCAGAATATCCCTCAATGTTGCATACTTTTTCCCGGAAAGCAGCGTAGTAATCGTGTTTTCCAGAGATACATTTGTTTCTGTCATATTCTGCCTCCTTCAATATTAAATTTTAGAAGTAAGGCACACAGATTAAAAAAGACGAAAAGCAGGCGTGAAAACAAAGGCCCACGCCTGTGCATATTTACGCCTTCGCCCGTCTGCCGTGCCGCTACTGCCTCCTGCTTCCACACCTACCACCTCTCTTTCTATTCTAAGAAAAATATTCAATATTATTCGGAAAATAACTTATCCGTCCCGTACTAGCGTACCCTTTTGTATCCGATTTGTCAACCATTCTTTTCAGAAAAAATGTAGAAAAAAAAGAAGCGCCGGGCCTGCATTACGCCTTGCCCGTGCTTCCGATTCCTCCCCGGTCCTGATGGCCGAGGCTG